>CAYNMQ010000163.1:0-3355 GCA_964398245.1 uncultured Spirochaetales bacterium
TGGGCGGCGGTGACGGTCGCATCCCCAATGGCGAGATCTGCGACAACTACTCGGTATCCTGTAGATCTCTCGGCCACAATCCCCCCTACTACAATGTGACGACCGGCCCCTGCAAGAACCTATCCACCCCCGGCGACTGCTCCGGCATCAACGAAGCGAACTGCCGCTACTGCGGCGACGGCATCGTCACCAACGCCACCGACCTCCTCTACGGCATCAACTGGAAGGACCCGGCGAACTGGGTAAAGGACACCTCGGGGACGAGCCTGACATGGGACGCGGCCAATCGGGCGCTCAAGGCGGTCGGCTACTACAACATGTACCTGAACCTTTCGATACCAATAGACACGAGCAAGAAGTACTACCTCAAGTTCGATGTCATGGTCAAGAACAAGGTGTCGGGCAAACTGCTCTACGCCGGCACCCGCAGTTACGACGCCGGCGGCGCGCTCCTGCCCGGCCATCCCGGGACCTACGACTACTTCGGCGCGGAAGGCGTCGAACTTCCGGCGGCGAACACATGGTACAGCAAGACGATAAACTACCGCATCAGCGGCGCGCCGCGGACCGGCGAGTCGTCCAATCAGGCGGACCGCGACAAGTGGCACACCGGCACCAAGACGGCCAGGATACTGTTCCTGCTCAACTACAGCGGCGCGTCGGCACAGGAGACCTATATCCGCAACCTTGAGTTCTACGAGGGGAGCAAGGTGCTCGAACTGCACCTCGACGAGGGGGCGGGGACCATGGCCTACGACTCCTCGGGCAACAACCTCGACGGCACCATCAACGGGTCTCCGGTGTTGACCAATCCCGGGAAATTCGGCAAAGCGATGACCTTCGACGGCGTGAACGACTACATCGCCCTCGGTAATCCCGACGCGCTGAAGATAACGGGTGACCAGACCATCATGATGTGGATAAACCCCGACAACTTCAGCGCCCGCAAGAACCCCTATGACAAGGCCTACGGCGGCGAGGGCACCATCACGATGGAGACCAACGGCACGCTCAACTACTACTACGGCATCTACGGCGGCAACGGCGGCACCTATCAGGGCTTCACCAGCGGCGCCGCGCTTACGGCCGGTGCATGGAACTTCATCGCCATCGTGCGCAACCTTTCCGCCATGACGCTCACCTGGTATGTCAACGGCGCCTCCAACTCGACCGCGGCTCTCTATGCCCCGGCGGTCGCCTCCAGCCTCCCGGTCCGCATCGGCGTCGGTTATACCGGTAACTACTTCGCCGGTAAGATAGACGAGGTGCGCGTCTTCAACCGCGCCCTCACCGCCGCCGAGGTGAACGCCTACTATACCCAGACCGCCGACGCCTATGAAGGATGCGACGACGGTTCGGGCGTCAACACCGACGCGATGTGCGCTTACAACGCGACATTCGTTGACTGTATGCGGTGCCATACGAACTGTCAGGGCACCTTCCAAGGGGCGCAATGGTGTGGTGACGGCATTCAGCAAAGCGCGAACGGCGAGAACTGCGACCTCGGCGCCGCGAACTCCAGCAACCCCTGCCCGTGGCAACAGGACCCCTACTCCTGCGGGACCGCCTGTTCGACCACCTGTCAGCCCGCCACGGCGCAGTACTGCGGCGATAACATCACCCAAGGCCCGGCGATAACCGGCCAGCCCGACCGCGAGGTCTGCGACAAAGGGCCCTCTTCGCCCGACCTGACGAAAGCCTGCAATGTCATCAACGCCAGCTATTATCCCATCGGCATCGGCACCTGCAACTCCGCATGCACCGGCTACGACACCGCTTCCTGCAAACGGTGCGGCGACGGGACCATCAGCACGGTAGCGACCACCTCGGGCCTCGTCATGCGCCTCAACTTCGACGAGGGCTCCGGCGCGACCGCCTACGACACATCGCCGCTCAATAGAAATCACGCCGTCGTCGTCGGTTCGCCGTGGACCGGCGATGTCCCGAACGCGAAATACCGGTATGCGCACAACTACACCAGCACCGCGACCTACGCTTATGTGAACGATAACTACGGCGACCTTACGCTCGGCACGGTCTGGACGCTGGAGGCGTGGGTCAAATACTCGGGCACCAGCCGTCAGCGCATCCTCGGCAAGGGGGCATGGCAGTACGCCAACTATACCCTCTCCGTAGAGGACTCGACCACCGGTTACGGCACCGCGGGACACCTGCTGTGCGTCTTCGACTCCACTGCGGTCGGCGGAGGAATGGGCGTCCACACGCCGCTCAGTTACGCCGACAACCAGTGGCACTATGTCGCCTGCACCTACGACGGGGCCTACCTGCGCATCTATGTGGACGGCTACCAGAAGGACGCCAAGGCATATAACGGTACGCCGAGGACCGATACCAGTCCCTTCTATGTCGGCGGTTACCACAACATGGGATACGCCTACTACACCGGCATGGTTGACGAAGTGCGCATCTACAAGGGCGTGGCGCTGAATGCGGCGCAGATACAGCAGAACTGGGATCTCCGCAACTATCACGAGTCGTGCGATCTCGGCGCAAGCAACGGCTGTGCGAGCACCTGCGGCACCGACTGCCAGCCGCGAACGGCTGACTACTGCGGAAACAACCTGACCTGCACCCAACGCGGCGAGGTGTGCGACGGCTCCGACCTGAACGGCCAGTCCTGCCTGTCGCTGACCGGCTACACGACCGGCTCGATATCCTGCAACGCCGGCTGCGGCTCGTTCAACACCTC
The DNA here is from genome assembly GCA_964398245.1 of uncultured Spirochaetales bacterium. Classification (GTDB taxonomy): domain Bacteria; phylum UBP6; class UBA1177; order UBA1177; family JAKLFG01; genus CALITV01. The sequence goes on from CAYNMQ010000163.1 coordinate 2,711, forward strand.
CGGCTGTTACACCTGCGGCAATGGCACGGTGCAGGGTCTCGAAGTGTGCGATGGCGCAAACCTCAACGGCCAAGGCTGCACGACGCGCCCGGCCGTCAGCAACACCGTCACCTTCAACTATACCGGATCTATTGTCACTTGGACCGTTCCTGCCACGGCCACCTATACCATCGAGGCATATGGAGCACAGGGCGGCAGCGGATCCTACACTGGCGGCCTTGGCGCCCGGATGCGCGGCGACTTCTCGCTTACCGCCGGCACGGTGCTCAAGATACTGGTCGGCGGGCAGGGCGGCGCCGGATCCTATGTCGGCGGCGGCGGCGGCGGCACATTTGTCGCCAACAACGCCAACAACTCCCCCTTCATCGTCGCGGGCGGCGGCGGCGGCGGTCCCCGCAATGAAACCTGCACCGCCGCGGCGACCCGAAAGCACGCCACCACCGCGACCAGCGGACAGGCCGGATGGAACGATTGGTCCTGCGGGACCGCGGGAGCCGGCGGCGCGGCAAACAACGGCGGCAGTTACGACACCTACTACGGCGGCGGCGCCGGTGGCGGCGGCATGTCGGGGTACGGCTCCCACTGGAACGGCGTCACCGCCGCCGGCAACTCGTGCGCCAACGGCGGTGCCGGGGGCGCCGGGGG
>CAYNMQ010000163.1:3365-4969 GCA_964398245.1 uncultured Spirochaetales bacterium
CTCCTCCTACAGCGCCGCCGGCGCGGGCGGCTTCGGCGGCGGCGGCGGCGGCGACTTGTACTATGGCTGCGCAGTCGGCGGCGGCGGCTACGGCGGTGTCGGTGGCGGATCGGGCGACCCCTCCTACGGTTACTATGGCGGCGGCGGCGGCGGCGGCTCCTACAACGGCGGCTCGAACCAGTCGAACTCGGGCGGCGTCCGCTCGGGCAACGGACTGGTCACCATCTCCTACTCGCTGAACTACGCCGGCGGCACGCTCGCCTGCAACGCCGGATGTCTCTCGTTCAACACCTCCGGCTGTTACCTGTGCGGCGACGGCAATATAACCACTTGGAGCGGCGAGACCTGCGATAACGGCGCAAGCAACAACGATGGCGGCGCCTCCGGCGGAGCCGGAACCTGCTGGACCAACTGCACTAAATGGGACCCGAAGGGCAGTCACGACAGCGCGAGCACGACGAACATCGCCGGTTGGGCATGCGACGAAGACCGGCCGAGCACTAATATCACGCTCCATGTCTATTTCTACGACAAGAACTGGACGCAACTCTATGTCAAGGGGATAACCACCGGCGTTTCGCGGCCCGATGTACAGGCTGCCGCCCACTGCACCGCCATCAGCACCCATGGCTGGCAGTTCAACCCGCAGGCCGATTCCGGGCTCTGGAACGCGCTTTACAACGCGCGCGCCAACCGGCCGTTCACCGTGAGGCCGTATGCGCTGAACACGCCGTCGGCGCCTCCGGGAACCAACCCGAACCTCGGCGATAAAACCATCGGCGGTTACTGCGGCGACGGCGCCGTGCAAAGCGAATTCTCCGAAGTTTGCGACAGTGGCACCAACCACTGCAAGCGCGACTGCAGCGGAGTCGGCATTTGTGGCGATGGAAATGTAGATTTCCAAGAAGTTTGTGATGGCACCAATTTCGGGGGACTTACTTGCGCCTCTTACGGTTTCACCGGAGGATCGCTCTCCTGCAGCTCGTGCACCTCGATCAGCACCGCGGGATGCTACAAGGAATGCACCTTCTCTATCTATCTCTACGATACCTACGGTGACGGCTGGAACGGCGCCTATGTGGATGTAACGAGCAATGGCATTCTCCGGCTCGACAACTATGGATCGGCATTCACCTCCGGATCCGGCTACGGCTGGGGTAACTTCACGGTACGCAGCGGGGCTAACCTTACCATTGCTTATCAGGCGAGCGGTTCCTATCCCACCGAATGTTACTTCCTCGTCCGGAACGCGGCGAACGGCGGTGGGAGCAATGTGGTTCAGACCTCTTCCGGTTACAATCCGCCACAGGGCTACAGCGGTACGGTGACCTGCCCATGATACGCAAGAGGCAAAATGGACATGTTCGGACAAACTTTTTAGGAGGTTTCCCATGCTTTCGATGAAGTCGTTTTCCCTGTTTTTCCTGTTCCTTTGTATGCTCTTCCTCGCCGCATGCGGCGGCACGAAGACACCGAAGGCGGAGGCCGACATCGTCGGCGACGATGACCTTTTGACCGATGAACTCATTCCCGATGAGGAAGAGGATGTCGAGCCCGACGAGACCGATCTCGACATCAAGGATGCCGACATCAAGGACGGCGAC
>CAYNMQ010000164.1:0-4931 GCA_964398245.1 uncultured Spirochaetales bacterium
AACAGGCGCCCCCGCGACACATCGCCGTCCGAGGCGGAGAACACGAGAACGACGACAAGGACAAGGAGGAGTACGGAAGGATGCGAGAAATAGGATGCGGCGTGGAAAGCGGTCGAGGTGGTCAGGGCAAAGAAGAGGGCGGTGAGGATGCCGGTGACGCGGGAACCGGACAGACGCGCCGCGACGACATATAGGAGGAGAAAGCTCGCCAGCGATAGCATCATGTTGGTCCATTCGACGCCGTCGAGCAGTGTCATGGCGGCAAGGAGGAGGGGGAATCCGGGAGGATACTTCGAGAATTCCCGGTCGGGAAGGGTGACGACATGGTGGCGTTTGAAGTGCGGCGCCACTTCGATGGGGAGCGGTTTGTTCCAGAGCATGCCGCGGGAAAAGAGTTCGGCCTGGAAGAGCATGCTCGTCTCGTCGCCCGAAACGGCATAGCGTTTGAGAGAATACTCTTGGGTGAAGTGCCAGAGGTAGAAAAGGAGCGGCACGAGGCCTGCAAGGAACCACAGCGCGGCGCGACGCGACAGGTAAAGATGTCCCCGGTTGACCGCCGCCGAAAGGAGCGTGGCCGAAAGAAGAAGTCCGACCCAGGCGCCGGCGGCGCGGACGCCCGATTTGGCGGCGGCAAAGAGCGTGTTGTCGCCGATCGTCATGGCCGCCAGCGATAGTCCTTCACGCACGAACAAGGCGGCGCAGGTCACTGCCCCGGACAAAAGGAGAATGGCCGCGGCCGTCCGAGGAGGACGCCGCCGGATCAGCGCAAGAGTATCCACAGCACTTCCACGGCGACAAGTAAGAGAAGGGCGATGATGGCGATGGCGAGCCAGTCAATGCGCTGGTGAGCGGGAACGGGGCGGGAAGCGTCCTGTCGGAGAGCATCGAGCAGCTTCTCCGCTTGCGTGTTTTCGGAAAGGATGACGGTCTTGCTCTGGAGTTCGCCTTGTACCGGTTTCTTGCTGGGCTCCATGCATGACTCCGGGAAAAATGCCACGCCAAAGGCACTCTAAGAGAAAAAGGAGAAAAGTCAATGAGTGAGGGGGGGGTTACTCGTTGAGAACATAGAAGACCACGCGGCGATTGCGGGCGCGGTCCGCCTCGACATCGCTCGACGCGACCGGCTCGTCGGCGCCGATGCCCTTCGTTTGGATGCGCGAGGACTGGATGTCACGGTCAACGAGCCACAGTTTTATCGCCTGCGCCCTCTTGAGTCCCAGTTCCGGCTTTTCGGTCCGGTCGGCGTGCCCTTCGATGCGCACCTTGAGCGTGTAGTTGGTGGAGAGCAGAAGGTTTATCTTCTCGAGTTTGACGCGCGAATCGTCGGTTATCTCGGTGGAGTTCTCCTTGAAGTAGATGACCTCGGCCATCGGGGTCCCGGTCTTCGGCTCCGGCTTCTTGGGGGCTGGTGCAGGAGGCGTCGATGGTTGTTTGGGAGCCGGTGTCGTGGCGGGCGGCTGTTGCTTGGCCGGCGCTGCGGGGGTACTTTGCGGAGCAGAGGGGGCGGGTGTCGTCGGTTGTGGCGTGGTCGTTTGCTTCTCTGCTGGTTTGGGGGCCGGTGTTTGCGGCGGCTGAGGAGTCGTTTTCTTCTCGACCGGTTGAGCAGGGGTCGGGTGCGGCTCCTCTCTCTTTTCGGTTGCAGGCGCTCCTATTTCGACCACTTTCGGCTTTTGTTCGGGTGTCGGTGTCACTGCCGTCGATGTCGGAGCGGGTTCCTTCGTCTCCGCCGGGGGAGTCGCCTCGGTTTTTGGCGGCTCGGCCGGCGCGGGAGTCCCGGCGGCGGCGGGTCCGGCCACGGGCGAAGTTTCGGGTTCGGAAGAGGGACTCTTTTCTTCGCGCGGCAAGGTCCACGACAGGCCGAGGAAGAAACGCATTTCGGGAGCGGCGAATCCCTTGACGATGCCGGCGCCGCCGCCTGCCGTGAGCGAGAGGTTGATCGGTTCGTAGCGCCAGCGCGCCGAAAGGAGCGCCTCCACTGGGGACTCGGCTTTCTTGCCGAATGTCTTTCCGGCGGTCGTCGCCGCAGAGATTTCCGCAGTGAACGAAAGCATCTCCGGTATCGCGAAGGCGGTCGCTTGCAGGCGGATCCCCACTTGGTCGGCTATGTGGACCGGTCCGATGGTGGTGTCGTTCTGCGTGAGCCGGTAGAAGAGATTGATGCCGCCGCCCGCCCAACGCGAAGAGAGCTCCGCGACTACGGTCGGAGAGAAGGTCACGCCGTCGCTTCCCGAGAGGTCGTGGAGCGCCTGTCCGGTCGGAAAGGTGAGCACCGGGACGAAGGCGAGCGAGAAAAAGCGGTCTTCGGTGCGGAACAGGCGAGCCCGCGCCGCGAAGCGGAGGTCGCCGAGAGATCCCTTGGGAAGCCCGTCCTTGTCGTTCCATCCATCGCCGCTTTGGAACATGATCGCCGGCAGAGCGATGCCGAGGTCTACCCATTCGAACAGGCCGAGCGACAGAAGGAGATCGGCGGTCAGATGGTCGCCGACCACCGTACGGGTCACGCGATCGGTCGCCGTGTCGAAAAGTTGAATGGGATTCCGCTCGTAGGTGAACGAAAGTCCGAGTCCGAAGGAAAGGTGCTCCATCATGCCGGCGCCGAGAAAGGCGGTGGCGTCGTTCGAGAAGGGTGATGGTTTATAATTCTCGGGATCGGTCGTCGGTCCTGCCGCGAGCGGCAAGCCGAGCAGAAGGATCATGAAGGCGGAGAGAAGATATCGTTTCATAGCCTCTTCCTTAGTATAAGTTACGCGACGATCATCCTGCGCAGGACGGACGCTATGCCGAGAAGAGCGAGGATCAGCCATGCTCCCGCGGTCGTTTCCGGAGATCCGTCGTTCTCGACGGTCGTGAGCGAGCATCCGCCACCGCCGGACACTTCTATCTGATCGGCCGTCGCGCCGTCGGCGCCATTGCACACATAGCGAACATTGGCTACCTCACCCTCACCGAGGATGCCGTCGTTGTCGTAATCGGTGCCGGTCTCTATTTTCAGTCCGCCGTTTTCGCAGTTCTCCCCCGGTTCTTCGGGAGAAACATTGACGAGGGCATTGGATCCGTCCGCTCCGTCGTTGCCATCTTCACCGGGGTCGCCTTTGTCTCCTTTGGGGCCGGTAGCACCATCCTCACCATCTTGGCCATCCTGTCCGTCAGCGCCGTCAGCGCCGTTGCAGACATACTCGGTGTCGTCGACTTCCTCGGGATCGAGCACGCCGTCGCCGTCGTCATCGAGGCCGGCCTCTATCTTCTTCCCGCCGTTCGCGCAGTTCTCTCCGGCCGGCTCGTCGGTCACCGAGACGAGCGCGTTCTTGCCGTCAGTGCCGTCCGCGCCGTCCTGTCCGTCGGCTCCGTCCTGTCCATCGAGGCCGTTGACGCCGTCGGCGCCGTTCGCGCCGTTGCACAGGTAGGCTTCCGAGATGACCTCGCCGTCATCGAGGATATTGTCGTCGTCGAGGTCGATGCCGCTCCGGATGCGAATGCCGCCGTTGCCGAACTGATCACAATTCGTTCCCACAGAATTGTCTATCAGGGTAATGGAATCGTGGCCGTCGGCGCCGTCGAGGCCGTCCGCGCCGTCGGTTCCATTGGTCCCGTTCGTTCCGTTGCAGACATACTCGGTGTCGTCCACTTCGATCGGGTCGAGGGTGCCGTTGCTGTTTTCGTCGAGTCCCGTCTCTATTTTCTTGCCGCCGTTCGCGCAGTTGGTCCCGGCCGGTTCATTGGTCACGGCGACGAGGGAGTTGTATCCGGTGCCGTTCGACCCGTTGACGCCGTTGCAGACATAGAAAGAGGACACCACTTCGCCGGCATCGAGGATACCGTTGTCGTTGAGGTCGAGACCGGTGTCTATTTTCTTGCCGCCCGCCGTGCAGTTGTCGCCAGCCGGCTCATCGGTTGCTTCGGCGAGTGAAGCGTGGCCGTCGGCGCCGTTGACGCCGTTGCAGATGTAGTCGGTGGCGGAGATCTCGCCGGCGTCGAGGGAGCCGTTGTCATTGAGATCGAGACCGCTTTCTATCTTTTTGCCGCCGTTCGCACAGTTGCTGCCGGCCGGTTCGGTGGCGATGTTCACGAGCGCGTTGTGGCCGTCGGCGCCGTCTTGTCCGTCCTGTCCGTTCGTGCCGTTCTTTCCGTTGCAGATGTAGGCGGTGGAATCAACCTCGCCGGGTTCCAGTGCCCCATTGCGGGCGAGGCCGCCGCCGTCGCCGTTGTCAAGGCCGCTCCGGATGCGGATGCCGCCGTTGCCGAAGGCGTCGCAGTTCGCACCGACCTGATCGTCGGTCACAGGTATGGAGGTGAAGCCGTCATCGCCATCGGTGCCGTCTTGGCCGTGGGTGCCGTGAAGTCCGTTGCAGACATAGTTGGTTGCGTCGACCTCGCCGGGTTCCAGGATGCCGTTGTCGGCGGTGCCGCCGTTGTCGCCGTTGTCGCGGCCGCTGGCGATCTTCTGGCCGCCGTTCGTGCAGTTGCTTCCTGCGAGTTCGTCGCTTATCTTCACGAGCGAATTGTGTCCATTGGTCCCGTCATCCCCCGGCGCGCCGTTGCAGACATAGTCGGTGTCAAGGAGGGTGTCATCACCCGGGTCTGGAGTATTGTTGTCATCGAACACTTGAATCTTCTTGCCCGCATAAGTGCAATTGGACCCCGCATTTTCATCAGTCACCTCGATGCGCTGACCCGCAAAGGCCATCGTCCAAACGAGCGCGACGAAACAGGCAACAATCATCTTACCGCGATACATGGTAACACCTCCTGAGAAAAGGTTTTGGAACATGGCTTTTTATGATAGCACAAGCGGCCGATAAGTCAAAGACAAAAAATTGTTGAAAAAGCGCGCCGTTGTCCTATGATGCCTCTCACATGACGCTGATGTCGAGAGGAGGAACGGGCGATGAAGATACGGCAGATGGGAGGGCCCCGGAAGCGGCTCCAACTCT
>CAYNMQ010000165.1:0-4818 GCA_964398245.1 uncultured Spirochaetales bacterium
TGAACGGGAACACTTCGCTCACAAGGAACTTCCGGCCGTCACGGATGAAGATGACGGTGTTGCCGGAGGTGTAGTTGTTCTTGAGATGGAGCCGCGCCTGTCCCGACGGAACGCGGACATCCTTGTTCGGCGACTCCTTGAAACTGTCGAGCACATTCTTGGGCAGGCTCCCGTAGAGTTTCCCGAACTGCTCCTCGATCGCCGCCCCCGCTTCCTCGGGATACTTCTCCTTGAGCTCGAACAGCTTCACCAGATAGGCGACATCCTTTCCTTTCGCCAGCAAGGAATCGGCATACTCGGCGATCTCCTGCTCTGCCGGCGATTTCTCCTTCGGTCCCTGCTGTGACGCGCAGGAAAGGGCGAAACAGAGCGCCCCGACGATACCTGCCGTAACCGCGAACCGTACCATCATACCCATGACCTCCCTCCTTGGAAAAACACTCAATGCGACACTATGCTAACGGGTCTATGCCCCAAAATCAAATAATTTGTGTTCTTTCAAAACCGTTTTCATCTTTCGCCGCGATGCGACCGGAAAGCGGAAGCACGAGATCGGCGAAGAATATGTCAAGCATATTCAACATATTACAAATTTCCATTTGACACAACGGACACCTCCGTTACTATAAACTCATGATTCCGGGACTCGCTTCTTTCCGGGCACCTAACAAGGAGGTTACCGCGATGCTCACGCGACCGATGAAAGTCAAGAAGGAAAAGCCGTACACCGAGGTCGTCACCGACCAGCGGAACGAGCTCGAAAAGGACCCCATCGTCAAAGAGCTCATCGATCTCACCGATTACCAGAAGCCGAAACAGCGGGCCGAGTGTCTCCGCATGAAGCGGCCATGCCTGTTCGTCTCGTGCAAATATCACCTCTACCTCGATGTCAACCCCGACACCAAGTCCATCAAGTTCAACTTCCCGGGCAAAGAGGTGTGGGAACTCAAGGAGACCTGCGCGCTCGATGTCGCCGACAAGGGCGGCGTGACGCTCGAGGAGGTCGGCGCCATCATGAACCTCACCCGCGAACGGATCCGTCAGGTCGAGATGCGCGCCATCCAGAAACTCAAGGTCAACAGCGGCAAATACAATATCAAGAACCTCTTCTTCGCGAAGTGACCGCATCTCTCGCTTTTCGCCGCGCCACGCCGGCGGACTTCGACGAACTCTGGCCGATACTGCACGAGGTCTTCGAAAGTGGCGAGAGCTATCCGCACGCTCCCGGCACGACGAGAGAAGAGGGATACCGTTACTGGATAGAGACCCCTACCGTCACCATTGTCGCGCTCCTCGACGGCCGCATCGCCGGCACCTATTACCTGCGCCCCAATCAGGTCGGCCTCGGCTCGCATGTGGCGAACGCCGGCTACATGGTCGCCTCGTGGGCCCGCGGCAAAGGCATCGGCCGGGCGCTCTGCATGCACAGCATCGAAGAGGCGCCGAAGCACGGCTTCAAGGCGCTCCAGTTCAATCTCGTCGTCGCCTCGAATAAGCCGGCCGTTCACCTGTGGCAATCGTGCGGCTTCACGATAATCGGCACCATCCCCAAGGCGTTCAATCACAAGACGCTCGGCCTTGTGGACGCCTACATCATGCACCGGTTTTGCCCGGGAGGTTGACATGAAAAGTTTGGTATCCTTGTGGCTCGTTCTCGCGGCATCGCTCCTGTTTGCGGAGCCGGTGTCGGTTGACTTCGGGGCGATCCCCGAAAAGAAACTCGACCTGATCAAGAAGGTCCCCTACGGTGCCGGGGCCGATGAGGTGGGGATATCCCTCCCTTCGAGGCCGGAAGAGAAACCGTTCGGCGGGAACGCGCTGTCCGGAGACGGAACGAAACTCTTTCTTCTGGACAACATGAACAAACGGGTCCTCTCCCTCGACCTTCACGCCAAAACGCTGAAAAAGGAGCTTTCCCTTCCTTCCGAAACCTTCAATGCGCTGTCCGTGCGCGACGGGGCATTGTTCCTGTATAACGGCAAGGAAGAGCGGCTGTATGTAAAGAACGGCGACGCGGTGAAGCCGTCAGCGAGACCCGCGACGGGAAAAACGACGGAATACCCCTACACGAAATTTCTCGGAAACGGCGCGGTCCGCGTGGTCCTGAGCGAAAAGGGTTCTTTCGAACTCAGGTTCACCGACCGCTCGCTCATGTCGTTCCTGCTCGTCGGCAAATCGGACAATGGGAATCTCTTCTTCCAGGTCGAACTGGGGGATGGAAGCCGCCACATCCTCATCACCTCAGGAACAGGCACCGTTCTCGTCAGGATGAAACTGGTGAATTCCGTTCTGTACAAACCGGAGCAGGACCTCTATGTGTCGGGCGACGGCACGGTCTATTTCATTTCTCCCGGCGATGATTCACTTGCCATCTACGGGGGGCGCCCATGAGATACGCTCTGCTCGCCGCGCTCGTTCTTGCAACTGTCGGCCTCTCCGCCGTCACCAGAAGCGAAGCGGTCCTCAAGGGCGACCGCTATGTACGGACGAAATGGACCTGCTCGGCCGCCAATGTGACGGGAGGTGCTTCCTGCATGTCGGGCGTTCCGAACGTGTACAGCAGTGGTAACACCTACACCGGTGTTGCCTACGACTGGGGCGGCTATATGGAGGTGGAAACCTACCTGTCAAGGCTCGCATCGGGGTATCGCGCTGGCTCATGTAGCGGGACATCCTGTTCGGAGTACGGGATTCTCGATTGCACCGTCGGCGTCGATTGTTCCGGCTATGTCTCGATGCTCTGGGGGTGCGGGCATTATACAACGAGTTCCATCCCGAACATCTCGACGGTCATCAACCAGAACGACATGAAGAAGGGCGATGTGTTCAACAATGCCGGCAGTCATGTCATCATGTATGTCTACACCGACAAGTCCACCGGCCTCCCCTACATCATGGAGAGCGCGGGGACCGGGACCGAGAAGACGGTGTTTCGCCGGATGTCCAGTTGGCCATCCAGCAGTTACGAACGGAGGCGCTACAACAGTATCGCGGACGATGTCAATGTGGACGGCACCGTTCAGAATCCTCGCATCATCTCAACGACCCCGTACTATGACGAGGGAAACACTCGAAACCCGGTGTCTCTCGTGATAGACACTTATTCAGCCGCCCCCACCATCAAAGAGTTCGGTCCCGAATTCATCTACCAGATACACCTTTCCACCGCCGGCGATCTGACCGCGACGGTGACCGACAACCAGCCCGAGAACATAGATTGCGACATCCATCTCCTCTCTTCGCTCAACCTCGATGCGAACGGCATGGCGGTCGACGCCATTGCCCGCGACGATCACACCGTCACTCGGACGCTCGCCGCCGGGACCTACTACCTCGTCGTCGACACCTATACCGGCAGCACCGACTTTCCGGGCGAATACACCTTGAGCGTCACCTTCGAACCGTCCGTAATACCTCCCGATGATGACTATCCTCTTCCAGACGAAGACAGCACCTATGATGTCACGCAGACCGATGAGGATGTCGTCGCCAGCGACAACTGGTATCCCGTCGACGAAGAAGAGATGCCGGATATGGAACTGCCGGACGGAAACGACGACGCGGTCGGCGTTGACGAAACAATGATCAGCGATGAAGGAATTACAGCGGATGAGGATTCGCTGATGCCGGACGAACAGAGTGATAGCGCTACCGAATACCTCGACGGGGAGTATCTGGAAGAAGAAAGCCCCGGCTGTGCCTGTTCCGTGATCTCGATATAATTAAGGTTCAGGTCACTATCGGCGAGAGAATAAGGAACCGATTTCCGACATATCGTAAAATGGTCCGTACCGAATTCCGATATGTCGTAAATTGGTCCTTGATTTTCGCTTCTCTTCGCGTATGCTTATTTCGCCGATTTCGTTAAAGGAGAACGACATGAAGCGCGTATACGACACCGTGCTTGCAGAACACTTCTCCAAATATCGCCAGATGGCATTCCTCAGCGGACCGCGACAGGTCGGCAAGACGACGACCGCCCGCTCGGTTGCCAAGACACACCGATACCTGAACTGGGACGATCAGACGCAGAAACGGGTCATCATCGCTGGCCCGACCGCCGTCGCCAAGGATGTTGGGTTGGAACAGTTGGTCGAGAAGGCACCGTTGGTCGTATTCGACGAAATTCACAAATATGGCAAATGGAAGAAATTTCTCAAGGGCTTTTTTGACCGATATGGCGAGCGGTGCCGAACCATTGTCACCGGAAGCGCGCGACTCGATGTCTACAAGAAAGGCGGCGACAGTCTCATGGGGCGCTACTTTCCCTACCGGATGCATCCGTTGTCGGTCCGCGAACTGGCGACCGCCGAGCGGAACGCCACGACCGTCCAGCCACCGGTGCGGATAACGAAGAACGACATGGCCCAGCTTCTGGATTTCGGCGGATTCCCTGAACCGTTCCTTGCCGCCGACCGCCGATTCTTCAACCGCTGGAAGAAACTTCGCTTTGAACAGCTCTTGCACGAAGATATCCGCGACCTGACCCGCATCGCCGAACTCGGCCAGATGGAACAGCTTGCCCGCATCATTGAAACGCGGGCCGGAGGCATCGTCAACTACAGCAACCTCGCCGCCGACATCAACACATCGGTAGATACGGTCACGCGTTGGATGAAAGTGCTCGAATCCCTCTATTACTGCTTTCGCATATATCCTTTCTCGGCCAGCATCCCCAAGTCGCTTCGTAAACAGCCGAAGGTTTATCTGCTCGACTGGAGCGGCATCACCGACACCGGCGCGCTTCATGAGAACCTCGTTGCGGTCCATCTCCAGAAGACGGTCGATCTCTGGACAGACGCGGGATACGGCGAGTTC
>CAYNMQ010000166.1:0-4814 GCA_964398245.1 uncultured Spirochaetales bacterium
ATGGAGACTGAACCGAGGAGGTACGCTATGCAGAATTACAAAGTCGTCTCGGCGCCGGAGGAGATCGAGCGTCGGCTCCAAAAGGCGATACGGGAACACGCAGCCCTCAACGCCCGGGTCGACGAGCTGGCGAAAAAGGAGGCAATAACCCCCGAAGAAGAAGTGGAGCTTAAACGACTTCGCAAGATGAAGCTGTTCAAAAAGGACATGATAGCCTATCTTCAAGAGATGCTGAAAGGACTGAAGCGATAACGAGCGTCCCCGCCGGAGGGATCTTCTATTCGGCAGGGACCGGTTCGTGATATCGAACCTCGCCGTCGGGACCAAGTGCCGCCTCAAAAGGCGAGGCGGGGTAGAACTCCGACTTGCCGACGACCGCCTGATCGCAGGTGAGCGAGAATCCTCCTTTATAGGTCAGATCCCACACACCGGCCGGATCGTTGGTAAAGTAGCCGCCTTCCGTGTAGCCGTTTATAATGATCACATGCCCCGCCGGGGTGAACCATGTGTGGGCGATGACCGGTTTGCCTTGATCGATAAGGGCCTTTATTTCGCCAAAGGTGCCGTTGAGATGCGACGACAAGGTCATCCCTGTCGTTTCGGAGTAGCTGTTGAATATCTCCGCCAGCCCGTTCGGAGTCTGCGCCTTGTCTTTTCCCCAAGCGCTGGTAAGGTCATCGGGCGTACCGACCCATCCGTAGAGATACAGCAACATGGCAAGACTCGTATTTCCCGATGTTGAGTCGGGGTCTTGCGTGTTCTTGAATTGACAAAAGTAAGGAACATTTATCGGGTTGGCAGGGTGCTCGCCGTCCGTATCCGCATCCATGTCCGTATCGCTATCCATATCCGCGTCAGGAAGGATATCCGCATCGTCGCCGTCCGGAAGGAGGTCCTCGTCGTGCGGCGATGAATCGTCAACGGGAACGAGGTCTTCCGTTTCACCCTCGTCGAAGGTCTCCTCGTCGATCAGAACATCGTCAATCAGTTCGTCGGGCGCAACGACATCGTCGTCATGTTTTCTGCTTTTATGGGACGAACACGCGATCGCGGTCGCGATCACGCACGAGAGAAACATACACAAGAACGATATCCTCGTCATTAGACGCCTCCCTTCACCATGTGCGGATTAATTATATTCTTCTCCCATCCGAAAAGCAAGAGAACGAATCGCGCCGTTTCGAGATCACGCCGGAAAACGGACGATCACCGGAGTCCCCGAAACAGCCGCTTACATACGGCGGACTTTTCGTCGCTCGACCAAGGTTCTCCAGAGATTAAACTGAAGCTTGCTCACGAAGAAGAGCTTGTCGGATGCAGATGTCGTTCGAAATCGGGCGCGGAGAGCGGGCGACCGAAAAAGTAGCCTTGGAATTGATCACACCCATGAACCACGAGGAACTCGAACTGCTCCGCCCGCTCGACCCCCTCGGCGACCACTTTGAATCCAAGATTATGGGCAAGCCGGATAAGCGAGACAACGATCGTGACGGCGCGTTTGTCCTGCGGTACGCAGTCTATAAAGCTCTTGTCTATCTTGAGCGTGTCCACCGGATAATCCTTAAGCTTCGAAAGGGCCGAATAACCGGTGCCGAAATCATCTATAGAGAGAGAGATGCCGATCTCGTGGAGTTCGTGCAGTTTACGGAGCGCATCCTGTTCGTTGCGAATGATACCGCTCTCGGTGATCTCGAGTTCGAGCCATAGCGGATCGAGTCCGCTCTTTTCCACCGTTTCGCGGATGCGCCGCACGAGCCCCGGACTGCGGAATTCGAACGGAGAAAGGTTGACCGAGACCTTTTTGGGAACAAGACCGTTCTCCTGCCACAGGCGGTTCTGACGACAAGCGTGATAGAGGATGCGTTCGCCGATCTCCACAATGGAACCGTTCTGTTCCGCGATCGGGATGAAACGATCGGGAAGGATGAGTCCCTCCGGGTCATTCCAACGGATGAGCGCCTCCATGCCGAGGAGATATCCGAACCGGTCGACCTTCGGCTGAAAGAAGGGGACGAATTCGTCGCGTCTGATGGCGTCGCGCATTTTGCGTTCGATCGTCACCCGTTCGATCATCTCGGCGTTCATCTTCGCATCAAAGAAACGGTGAGCGCCGCCGCCGCTCTCTTTGACCGCGAACATCGCCGCTTCGGCCTCTTTGACGAGAGCCTCGGCCGTCGTGCCGTCAAGAGGAAAGAAACAGATGCCGATGCTCGCCGACACCCGCGCTTCTTGCGTCTCTATCTGGAACGGCCGCTCGATCGTCTCCCAGACCCGCGGAAGGATGACCAGCATGTCCTCGGGACGGGCGATATCGGAGAAGAGGAGCATGAAACGATCGTCGCCGACCCTTCCGATGGCGTCATGATCGCGCAAGATGCCGCGGAGACGCTCGGCAAGACCATTCAGGATCGCATCTCCCCCCGCAGTGCCGTACATACCGTTTATGTGTTTGAAGCGATCGAGCCCTATCGAAACGATGCCGAACATCCATCCGCGGTTGCGCGCCCGCATTATCTCGACACTAAGCCGTTGGAGGAACGCCTCTCGGTTGGGAAGGTTGGTGAGGCGATCGTGGGAGAGATAAAATGCCGCCTTTCGTTCCGTTTCCGACAATTCTTCCCGCATCCGCTCCCGGTGCATCATTTCTTCCGACAGCTGGGCGTTGAGCTCCGTGAGGCGCTTCTCTCGCTCCATGAGCGCGTGACGCACCTCCCGCTCCAGCGAGATGACCTGCGCCAATCCCTTGGTAAGAAGACCGAAACACAGGGTGACGATGATGTCGAGTACGAGGAACACTATGCCGTAAAGGATCCATCGATCGAGAGAGGGGATGCCGAAATTCTGGAGATCGACATCGAACTTGGCGAAGTGATAGGTCGTGGCGACGAAGAGGAGTACATTCGCGCCGAGCGCTGAAAGAGCGGCACGGAAACTCACCAAGATCGCGATGAGCGGCGGAAGGGAAAACAGGAAAAGATAGCCGACGAGCGGCGAACTTTGATAGAAAACGCTCGAGAAGAAAATGATGAGCCCGGCCGCCATCCGCGCCCGGACGGGAACGAGACGGAAGCTCATGAGCGTCATAACGAAGAGGTAGGCGACGCAGGCGGTGACGGTGAGGAGGAATCGCTGTTCCACAAAGGCGGTGTGGAGCGTGTCGGCGCACACGGCAAGACCGACCACCAGCGCGAGAGGGTAGATGACGGTGAACAGCTGTTCCCGCCATCGGTCGAGATCGTTCTCGGGGTCGTAGCGGCTGACCTCGACGAGATGTTCCCAGAAATCAATGAGTCGTTTGATCATGAATGTTTTCTTGCTCCCGTATGTTCCGCAAGGTAACGGTCAACGAGCGCTACGGCGTATCCCACATATCCTGCCGGATCCAAGGCGGCGAGCCGAGAGCGGTCAGAAGACGGGACCTTCGTAAGACCGGCGACGAAGCGGCGGACCTCGTCGAGCGAGATCTTCTCCCCGCGGGTCAGTTCCTTGAGCCGCTCGTAGGGTCGCTCCTCTCCGTGAAGACGCATGACCGTTTGCACCGCCTCGGCGAGAAGCTCAGGATGCGCGGCAAGGTCGCCGGCGATCGCCGCCTCGTTGAGAAGCAGTTTCCCCATACCCCGGAGCGTGCTTTCAATGCCGATAAGAAAGTAACCAAAGGCCACACCGAGATTACGGAGGACCGTACTGTCGCTCAAATCTCTCTGAAAACGACTGACGAGCAGTTTCGTGGCAAGGTGCTCCATAAGCGCGACAGCGACGCCCATGTTCCCTTCGCTGTTTTCGAAATCAATAGGGTTGACCTTATGCGGCATGGTCGATGATCCGATCTCTCCCGCGATCTTCTGCTGGCGGAAATAGTCAAGAGAGATGTACCCCCACAGATCACGGTCGAGATCGGTAACGGTGGCCGCGATACGAACGAGGATATGCAGGATCTCGGCGATATAATGATAGGGATTGATCTGTGTCGTGTACAGGAGCGGCTCCACCCCAAGCCTTGCCGAGAGGAACTTCTCAGAGGCGGCGACCCAATCAACGGAGGGAACCGCTATCATGTGTGCGTTCCAGTTGCCGGTGGCGCCGTTCATCTTCGCGGCCGGACGCCATGCCACAAGGCGTTCAAGTTCCCGGTCGAGCCGAGCGGCGAACACCACCAGCTCCTTGCCCACCGTCGTGGGCGTCGCCGGTTGTCCGTGAGTCCGCGCCATCATGGGAACGGCGCGCCATTCGGCGGCCCGATCGGCGATTCGATCACGAAGGGCGCCGATGCGCGTCACGAACAGATCGCGTCCTTCGCGAAGCATAAGCGCGTATGCCGTGTTGTTGATGTCCTCCGAGGTACACCCGAAATGGGTCCACTCTGCGATCCGGCCGAGCCCAACGGCAGCAAGCTGTTCCTTTACATAGTATTCGACCGCCTTCACATCATGATTGGTCTGCGCTTCGATCGCTTTGACCCGCTGAGCCGCCTCGATATTGAACCCATCGGCGATCGCCCGTATGGCGGCGATGTCTCCCGCCGTCACCGGCGCCAACCTGAGGTCACCGAGCAAAAACTCGAGCCACCTCGTTTCGATGAGCACGCGCCGTTTGATGAGAGCATACTCGGAAAAGAGATCGCGGAGCGGCTCCGTCTGTTTGACATAGCGTCCGTCAAGAGCCGAAATGGCGCGGAGGGCGTCCATGGTCTTCACCCCATTGATCTAAAGATGCCTTTCATTTTATCGGAAATGGCCGCGAAAAGCAAAAGAGATAGAATCAAAAACTTTTAGAACATAATGATTACTTTTTCTTGACTTCAATACGGGAATGCA
>CAYNMQ010000167.1:0-4793 GCA_964398245.1 uncultured Spirochaetales bacterium
GGAAGCTTCGTGGTCGCGATCGGCAACCCGTTCGGCCTTTCGCAGGCGGTCTCGTTCGGCATCGTTTCGGCGAAGGGGCGTTCGAATGTCAACATCACCGAGTACGAGGACTTCATCCAGACCGATGCGGCGATCAACCCCGGAAACTCGGGAGGGCCGCTCCTCAACCTGCGTGGCGAGGTCATCGGCATGAACACCGCCATATTCTCTAAGTCGGGAGGCTATATGGGCATCGGTTTCGCGGTGCCTTCGAACATGATCAAGGCGATAACCGATCAACTCCGCGATGGCAAGAAGATAAAACGGGCGATGATGGGCGTGAACATACAGGACCTGACGCCCGAGCTGAGAGAGGCGCTCGGCATTCCGGAGGATCGCTCGGGCGTGCTCATCTCTTCGGTGGCGAAAGGGAGCCCGGCCGAGAAAGCGGGCATCAAGAAGGGCGATGTCGTGATATCCTACGACGGGAAGCCGGCGGAATCCTCTTCTCAACTGCGCAATCTCGTCGCCTTCAGTTCGTTCGGGCGCAAGATACCGGTGACGGTGTGGCGTGACGGCAAGACGGTCGAACTCACGCTGGTGCTCACCGAAAAGTACGAGTTCACGGGGGGCGACGAAGAATCCTCGTCTCAGAGCGACGATTTCGGATTCAGCATAGTCGAACGCGAAGGAAAGATCGTCATCGAACAGGTCAGCCCCCAGTCGCTCGCCGCAATGGCGGGTCTCCGCGCGGGAGACATCGTTGTGGAGGTGAACAAAAAACCGGTGAGAAACATTCGGGAATTCAACGCGGTGACCGAAGGGAAGAAGTCGCTTCTTCTGCTCGTCAATCGAAAGGGGCGCGAATTCTTCGTCGTGATAAACCGGTAGCGGTCACATTCTTCAGAACATCAGCGAACACCCGCATCCGTCATTCTTCGGGCGCGTCGTATCGGCGTCGTTCCCGGTCTCATCGGTGAGCAGTTCGTCGTCGTCGCTTGTGTACGCGTCGTCGCCGGTCGCCGTGTCGGTGTCCGGTTGCCACTGATCGGCGTCGTAGATATCCTGATCGGCGATATCGTGGTCGACAGGGAGATCCTGATCGAAGGAGAGATCGTGATCGGTCGGGGTACCGTCGTCAACGGTCGTGTCGGCCGCTTCGTCGGTCATTTCGTCGGCCGTCTCGTCGGTGAGCAGTTCATCCTCGTCGCCGGTCATTCCGTCGGTGAAGGCATCGTCGTCGGGATACTCGAAATCGGGGATCTCTTCCGCGGTGACCGAAAGGATGAACTCGCCGCCAAAGTAGTCGGTGCTCTCGACGATGATGTAGTAGGTGCCGCCTTCCGACGGCTCGAAGGTGACGACATCGGGACCGGCCGCAAGGCAGACCGTCGAGTCGGCGCAGGTCTCCTTGACCATGACGCGGCCGACGAATTCGCCGAGGTTGGTGAGCGTTACCTCGTAGCGTTTGCCGAGTTCGGCGGTGAACGAGTAGACGGTGTCGGGGAAGTATTGGAATTTCTCACCGCACGAGAGGTCATGGATGCCTATGTGGTCAGGGCGCCCGGCGGTATTGTTCTGGTCCTGATAGGGTACTTCGCCAATGACGATCGGCGTGTCGCACGATCCGGAAGTCTCGGTGCCGACGCATCGGCCGTCGTGACAAACGGATGTCTCGGTGAGGGGGTTGCCGTCGTCGCACTGTTGGCCCTCGGTCGCCGAGTTGTCCTCGACGGGACACTGTGGTCCCTCGCCGTCACAGTATTCGGCTCCGGCGTCGCAAGAGCCCTTGTAGGGACGGCATACGCTTCCCGACTCCTTGAAACGGTTCACGGGACACTGCACCGAATAGCCGGAGCAGTATTCGGTTTCGTCGCAGAGATCGGCCGGTTCGCGGCAGACGGTTCCCCCCATCTTGTAATAATCCCATGGACAGTATGCCGACGATCCGGTGCAGAATTCCTCGGCGTCGCACAGATCGACCGGCGGACGGCAGGAGGTCAAGGCGTCGAGGAACGCGTTCGCGGGGCAGGAGGGTCCGTTGCCGAGGCAGTATTCGGCGATGTCGCATTCGCCGATCGCCGGGCGGCATTCGACCTCCGCTCCCAAGAAGGCGTCTGCGGGACAGGTCTTCCCTTCGCCGTCGCAGGTCTCCGCGATATCGCAGTCTCCCGCCGCGGGGCGGCAGACCTCGCCTGCGTCGCGGACAAGATCGGCGGGACAGGAGAGGTCGTTGCCGGAGCAGTATTCAGGCGCGTCGCAAGGTCCTGAAGCCTGACGGCAGACATCGGAAGGCCCCTTCAGTTCGTCGCCGGGGCAGAACGCCGACGAACCGGTGCAGCGTTCGACCTTGTCGCAAGCGCCTGCCGATCCGCGGCATACGAAGGTGTCGTCGCGGAAGCCGTCGGCGGGGCAAGTGCCTGCTAAGCCGTCACAGGCCTCGGGCACATCGCATTCGCCGATGGCGATGCGGCAGGTGATCCCGTTTGCCACGACATCGTCGGGTGGGCAGGCTTTATTCGTTCCGTCACAGGTCTCTTCGACATCGCAGTCGCCGGTGACCGGACGGCAGAGATGGGCGGTGTCGGCCACCAGATCGAGCACCGGGCATATCTTGCTGGAACCGTCGCAGTATTCAGGGATGTCGCAGTCGTCCTCGGCGGCGCGGCATACGAAGGTCTCGTCGCGCACCGCATCGTTGGGACAGTCGCGCGACGATCCGGGGCAGTATTCGGCGACATCGCAGTCACCCTCGGCGAGGCGGCATATCTCGGTGCTTGCCTTGAATCCGTCGTTCGGGCAGAAGGGAGAATCGCCGGGACAGAATTCTGCCGTGTCGCAGAATCCATCGGCGGGGCGACAGACGACATTGCTTGCCTTGAACCCGTCCGCTGGACAATCCTTGCTTGTTCCATCGCAATATTCGGCAAGGTCGCAGAAGTCGACGGCGGCGCGGCAAAGGTCGGTGTTCGGCCGCACCATATCGGACGGACAGTCGGCGGCGTCGCCGGAACAGTATTCGGCGATGTCGCAGTCGCCTCCCGATGCGCGACACAGCGTCGTGTCGGGCAGGAAGGCATCGGCCGGGCAGTCGGCCGACAGGCCGCTGCAATATTCAGGTGTGTCGCAAGCACCAGCCGCCACGCGACAGACCGTTCCGGCGGTGGCGTAGTTGGCGAGGCAGACACCCGATCCGTTGCAGGAATCGGGGGTGTCACAGGGGCCGCTTGCCGGACTTCCGCAGGTCGTTCCGGCAAGGTCGTAGCAGTTGTCGGCCGCTTCGTTGCAGGTCTTGTTGCAGTCGGTGCCGCCCGCGCAGGGGTCGCCTGCCGAGACGCACTGGTCATTGACTTCGTCACATGATTCGGTGCCGGTACAGTAGAGCCCGTCGTCGCAGTTGCGCGGAACGCCGCCGGTGCACTGGGCCGAGGCGTTACAGGTGGTGTTCACGGTGCAGTAGAGTCCGTCGTCACAGGCCGATCCCACCGGAAGAGCCTCATAAACGCAATCTCCGGAGTCGCAAGTGTCATTCGTACAGGGATTGTTGTCGTTGCAGAAACCGCAGGAGCCGCCGCACCCGTCGTCGCCGCAGGTCCGGCCGCTGCAGTCGGGTGTGCAAGAGCCGCCGGTGTAGAGCCGCACATTGTCTATCGCGAAGCCGTCGGCTGAAATCCCGTAACTGCCGTACTGCTGTATCTTGATGAGTGTCTTCTTGGTCAGCGTGATGCCGGCCTGCGCGGCGCGGGCATTGATGGATGCGCTGAACTGTTTCCACGAAGCGGTTGTCCCTTCGGCCGGCGTCAATCCGATGAGTTTGTACCAGTTGACTCCGTCGACCGATATCGCGACGCCGTCGGTGTCGCTCGTGCCGCTGAAAGAGGGCGGCATCTGCTGTCCCTCATCATTGAAGTGCTTATGATAGAACTCGAAGTAGACATTGCTCTTGCCTTCGAGATCGGCGAAGAGGATGAACTGGTTGAGCGACCACGCGGTATCCACTTCGCTGTCCATGAGCAGATGATAGGTCCCGGCATACGGAGAGAAAGTGTTCCAGACGCGGGTCCGCCCCTTGTTGGTCGGCACATGGACCCACGAGGTGTTCCACGATCCGGCCTCGAAGCCTTCGGTGTAATCGGGTGCCTTCGCCGGACGGTCGCCGACCGTCACGGTGACCGTATCGGTGCCGCAGTCCATACCATCGCACACCTCGACTTGGAAGGTGAGCGATTCGGGATGTTGATAGAGAGTGTAGGGCGCCCGGAAATGCATATGACCGTCATAATCGTTGACGATGACGACCGGTGTCCCGAGCGTCTGCGTCCATGTGTACTGGAGCGCCGTGTTCGGGCCCTGATCGGGATCATTCGAAGAGGTCGCGTCGAGTTCAACCCACTCGAGATCCATCGCATTCTTATCGGGACCGGCGTTGGCGACCGGCACGACATTCGGGATGGAGTCGAGGACCGTTATCACGACCGTGTCGGTCGCGCAATGGCCGTTGCTCCCGTCGCACACCTGCAACTGGAAGGTGAACGCCTTGTTGCCCCAGATCGGGCTCGGCGCCGTGAAGGTCGGGTTCGCCGTCGTCGCTCCCGTCAGCGTGAGGGTCGGCGTTCCGGCGATCTGCGTCCACGCATAGGTCAACGCCTCGCCGTCGGGATCGGACGACCCTTCGCCGTGAAGCGTCACGAGAGCGCCTTCGTTCACCTGTTGATCGCTGCCGGCGTTGGCCGTCGGCGGCAGGTCGCGATAGACGCGTATGTCGTCCCAGCCGAAGTAGTAGCCGCTGTAGTAGTAGTCGTACCGCTGGAACT
>CAYNMQ010000168.1:0-4689 GCA_964398245.1 uncultured Spirochaetales bacterium
GACGGAGGGCATCATGCGTCGTCTTGCATCGTGGCTGCATCGCAGCGTGAGGACTAGCGAGATTGGCGTAAACACTTCTCTTTTTCTGCTGGTGACGCTCTTTGTCTTGCTCGGAACATGGCCTATAAATCTCTTTTCCGCGCCAACTCTTCCTCCGATAGAGATAGTTCCCGTGCCGGTGGACAACGAGGTGGGCGTTTCTTCGGTAGTGGTGCGCGGAAGTTATGCGGGGGAAAGACCTCTTCGCATTGCCGTAAGCGGGTGCTTCTCTTCGCCGGTGTATGTTGATCGGGTCATCCGCATTACGAAAGAGGTTTTCGGATATTATGCCCATGGAGTTCCTCTGGGAACAGGTGGCCCCTGCACGATAACTCTTCAGGAACAAAAACCGAACGGTATGTGGTCAGCCGTGCCGGGAGCGACGATACAGGTAACCTACAATCCTGCCAACACGCGTTCTCTTTGGGGGAGGATTGCGAATCCGGGGCCCCATCAGGGAGAAGAGCAGCGAGCAATTTATTTCTATCCAGGGACTCGATTCCCTTCCTCTATTATACTTCAACCGCTTTCCAGTAACCCCAACACCCCATGGATGATGGAAGCTCTTTTAAGAAGCATTTCCCTAACAAAAGGTTTAGGAAGACCATCTTTCTTTTATATGTCGGCGACCGATAATCTATCAACGAATCCCCAACTAAGAAAAGATGGCATAGACACGAAAGGTCCGGCTGACCCTGTGCAGAAAGATTGGGCGGATATTGCTACGGTGACTCATATGCTGGATGAAATAAGAGCAGCCGGCGTTAATATCATAACCTTTGTTTATTGGGGTGATCAGGATGCCACCTTGGGCAACGAAATTACTCAATCCGACATTCTCATTTCCGATGAAAGCGGTATTCATCTTGCCTCGGATAACATAGATGATGATCTTTCTTCTAGTTTCGTCGAAAGTCTCACTTTTGGGCAAAGACTATTAAGAGATAATTTTTGGAACGTTTACGCGGCTCCTACCTTCCCTGAAACCTGTGATTATTATGTGGCGGTTGACGAAAGCTTATGTATCGAATATACAAAAGGCCCTCGTTACTTAGACTCTCCTTGGCAAGATGGTTATGATTTTCCTGTAAAGGACAGGGTAGATACTCCATACAATATCTTTCGAAAACGGCTCCCGGATGAATCATGTTGCAAAGAAAACAACGATTGCAAATCAGAAGAAGAAGAAGAATATTATTGTTTCTTGGGAACTTGCCTGCGAGCCGACTGTGATGTCACCACCGACTGTTTGAACCCTGAAAGAGAGGAGTGTGTTTATATACCCGACCTCTCGCGTTCACTCTGTGTTCCTAAAGAGATATTTAATATTCCTCTTTGGTACTTCTACTTCGATTATGATCCTTCCACCTGCGTGGAAATGTATGGTACTCATGATGCGGTAGAGCAACTTTTTCTGGCTGCGGCGGAAAGAAGTATTCTTGTAGTTCCTACCATCGAATTCAACCAGTTTCATGCCTTCGTCAACGAGTTTCCTCTTAACATAGCTCCGGTCAAGCAAACCATACAAAATCTGCTCAATCGGTACGGCAATCAACCGAACTGGCTTCAGATATACGATAAGGAGGGTCATGCTCGAAAAGCCATTCACATTTCGCAGGCGCTGGGGTTGCCTGCAGGAAACTATACTCGTCAGGATAATAACACATACACCATTACTGACGCCCGTGCCTTTTACATGGCAGCGCTGAATTTATTGAGTGTCTATTTTCGCGATCAAGGATACGAGATAGGATTTATATTGGACAATACGGCTATGCCGACTGACTCCATGATGAATGGATGGTATATTCCCTCGGCCGAGGATATCCGAGAGTATCTCCAAGAGGCAACAATACCATGTATCTTGGGCATTAGTCCTTTCGGGCTTCCTTTCGATCAGGGGATAGGGATAAAAGAGGGCACGGAAAATGTACTGACTTGGGTTACGGGAGAAGACGATCCTATCCTGCCCATTGAGGATCATTTTATGAGCAAGGCATGGGAATGGGTCGAGCAAAATGTTGCCTCCCATGGTGTTCGGTATGGGGTTCCCGTAACTATTAACATTATTCCCGGCTTCGATGACCGCTGGCGCATAAGAGGAATTCCCCCCGGATTCAATGTCTTCGGTGACAACCCTTCATGGCGTGAGCGGAATGCGGCACTCGCATTTCTTTTTAACACCGCGGGAATTAGTCTTGCCATCTGGAACGGATATGGCGAAGGGTATGTGTGGACCCCTTACCGGAAGCGGTTGTTTCTCCGTGATGAGAGATATCAAATAGACTCTTCTTACCAGAGCGGTCCTCCTGCCATTCCGCAAGAGCGCCTCAATCTCATTTTTGCGACGCGGGGAAATCTTCCCCCCGATGATCCGCGGTATATCGGTGATAAGAACGATCCGCACTATAACGATCCCGTCTATGAAGATCATATCGTGACTGACAATTACTGTTACGCAGGGTACTTGTTCTCGCAAGACACCGATGGCGACGGTGTGCCCGATGCCTGTGACAACTGCCCTTCTGACCGCAACCCGATGGTGCTCGCGATGGGGGAGGTGGCGTTCGGGTACAACGGGCCTGACGACTATTCGAACGGGGCGCTGTTCAATCCGAAGACGCGGAAGCACACGAAAACGGTGTGGGGAAAGTTCGGAATTCCCAGTTACTACTGGCAGCCGGACCACGATCTCGACGGGGTGGGCGATGCGTGCGATCCCGATACGGCGTATGTGAAGCCGTTTGAGGTGACTTCCTCGCAGCGGAAACAATCCTCGACTTCCCAAACGACCTATACGGTCAACGATTATCTCTCGCTCAAAGTACAGGCAATGTCGTATGAACAGGGCAAGCACATTCCAAGCACCAACCGCTATTGCTGGATTACGAAGAAAGAATATCTCCGAGGTCTCTGGGGCACCCCCGGGTACTGTTCGGTCTACAGGCCGGAACCGGAACCGGGTAAGCCGTTCGTCTGGCAGGCAGGGCGCTCGTTCGGCTACAGCCATGGGAGCGAGATAGAACCAGTAAGACCTGACGGTTCACTCGCGTGGCACGAGATGTCGTGGACATTCGATCCGGGAGAGGTTTCCGAGACAAACCGTGAACTCTTCCATGATCCCCAGTACGACGCGTATGATCCTGCCTTTTTCCCGGTACTCACCGGGAACCCTTCTCCTTTCTCCGGCTCGAGCACAGCACGACTTTATTGGAATTGGAAGAAAGATGTAAAAGCAGATAATTTCGAATATGCCGCTTCCCGAGTAGCTCAGCCGCAGGTTCGTTCGGAATTCCCCCATACGCTTCCGCTTGCCGAAAACGACTTTTTCTTTGCCTTCGCGAGCGGCGCGCGCGACAGCGATTCGGAGAACAATTATCTGAAAATCGATTACAACTCTTTAGCGGGTAACGAGAAGATAAACGCGAACTACTTCCACAAAAAACATGTACAATTAGATTTCCCTCCCGGTGGATGGATATTCCAATCGCTTCCCCAGTTTGCACGGAGTATTCGCCTTCAAAAGGAACCAATAGGGGTTTCGTATCTCAAATTCGTGGTCTTCTCCCCGACCTTCGTTGATACCCGCGATCTCTACAACTTCTGGAAACGGAGCCATTGGTATATCCCCGAGTTCGCCATTGACGAGGCGCTCGGATCCAACGCCGTGCGCCGCTGGGACCTCATCGAGAACACCGTCGTTGCCCTCGCGAAGTACCATGACGAAAAGATGCTCACCCTCATCGCGGGCGATGAGGGCATTACCTACGGCATCCGTCCTGACGACGATCCGGAGACGCCGGCGACCTTTTGGATCGTGCAGAACCTGCCGACGAGCACAGGCGACTGGCAGCCGATCGGGGCCTTCACCCTGCCGCACACCGACTACGAACTCCTCACCGCGGCACAGCACGGCGAGGCTTTCTATGCGATCCTCAAGGAGGCGGGCGCGCCGACGCTCGTTAAGGCGACGCTGAGCGATCCCGAGACGGGCGAATGGACGCTTGCGACGCTCGCGGCGATGCCCGCGACGCTCACAAATCCGACGATCCACTGGTTGGGCGAGACGCTCCATGTCCTCGGCAGCGACCCATCGGGCATGAGACTCTACCGGCTCGACGGCGGGAACCTCGTGGCGGTGACGAGCGCGCTCGTACCGCCAACCCGCGACTTCTACAACGCCTACGCCTCCGGCGACACCCTCTACCTCGCCGGCGGGAAGAAAGAGAATGCAACGGTCGGCATCCCGACCTACTTCAAGGACATCTGGCGTTACACCGCCGGTGACGGCTGGGTGAAACTGGCCGACAATGTGGACAGCGACCTCTTCAAGACCTTCATGCGCGTTTCGGGGAATAGCCTCATTCTCGTCAATCAGGCACTCGTCGAAGGGAACATCGCCGGGCGGGTGACCGTTGACCTCACCGCACCGATCGGGAGCAATGTGACGGTGGACACGGTGGAGGTCTTCGGCCTCTCTCCGGCAGGCGAGAGCGCCTACTGTCTCGACGAGAACGACGGCCTCGTAAAAGGCGGCACACGCATTGGCGG
Organism: uncultured Spirochaetales bacterium; assembly: GCA_964398245.1. Classification (GTDB taxonomy): domain Bacteria; phylum UBP6; class UBA1177; order UBA1177; family JAKLFG01; genus CALITV01. The sequence goes on from CAYNMQ010000168.1 coordinate 4,591, forward strand.
CTTCTGCCAGCCCTTCACCCACCCGTGGTACCAGTCCTTCTCCATCGGCACGACCATCTACAGCGTCGCCGGCAAGGGCAGCCGCCTCTATGTCGGGAC
>CAYNMQ010000169.1:0-4625 GCA_964398245.1 uncultured Spirochaetales bacterium
ATTCGTAATTTTTTACAGAAGCACCATTTCGTGTGCTACGAGGTCAGCAACTGGGCACGAAAAGGGTTCGAGAGCGTCCACAACCGGCTCTACTGGACATGGGAGCCTTATATCGGCATCGGCGCCGGCGCGCACGGGTTCGATCCGCGGGAAGGGATACGCTATCGTTACCCGGAGAAGGTTTCTTCGTTTATCAACCGGCCGCGGAAGATTATCGAACGCCTGCCGCAGGAGACGCTCATAAAGGAATTCGTGATGCTTGCGCTTCGCACGGTGGAAGGGGTGTCGTTCACGCGATTCAGGAAACTGTTTGGTTGCGATCTCCGCACGATGATCTCGCCGCTCTTCCGGGAACGGTTCGTGGCGGCGGGGTATGCCCGCATGACGAAGACGCGCCTTGCAGCGACCCCGGAGGGGTTCTCGGTGCTCAACACCCTCACGGCGGCGCTCTTCGGCGATATTGAACGCTTTGTGGTGGCACATGGAACGACCGATTGACGAACTCTACCATGCCCACGGTCTTGCGGTCATCGGTGTTGACGAGGCGGGGCGCGGTCCGCTTTGCGGGCCGGTCGTCGTCGCGGCGGTGCATCTGCTCCGGCCGGTGGACGGTCTCGACGATTCCAAGAAACTCTCCGAGTCTCGACGCGAACGGCTCGCGCCGCTCATCATGGCGAACAGCCTCTGGCTCGTCTATTCGGTGCTTCCGCGGATCATTGACGAAAAGAACATTCTGCAGGCGACCCTCTGGGGCATGCGGCAGGTCATCCGTAAACTGACGGCGCGTCTTGCCGGGGAGGCGGTTGTTCTCGTGGACGGCAACCGTTGCCCCGGTTGCCATCCGCGCGAGGAGGCGATCGTGAAAGGTGATGCACGGAGCACCGCGATCGCCGCTGCCTCCATCCTTGCGAAGGTGCACCGCGACCGTATCATGACGCGCTGGGATCGGCTCTATCCGCAGTATGGCTTCGCGGCGCACAAGGGCTATGCTACGACGGAACACTATGCGGCGCTCGCGGCGTACGGTCCGTCACCGATCCATCGCCGCAGTTTTCGTTTGAGTCCATTGCCGGAGCAGGGACGGTTGTTCTAAAGGGCACTACTGCGCGGTGAGCCGTATCCCGGCGCTGTGGGCGGCGAATTCGGGGGCATACAGGCACTGCGCCGTCGCAAGTCCCGCCGAGTAGTTCCCGGCGAGCGTGACGGTGAGACGGTATTCGAGCACATAGGTTCCCTTGACGGCGCGGTGGATGAAGAAGTTGGTCGAGGCGTCCTTGGTCACGCGGTAAAACCAGAGGCCATCGCGGTAGTCGTGTCCCGACAGCACATCGACCGGTTCGGTCCCCGCCGGGCGACCGTCCTTGATGTGCAGATACTCCATGTCGCGGTCGACCTTGAGAACGAGCCGCACCGCGATCTTGTCGCCTACTTTGAGCGGCGTCTTGTCGTTTATCGGTTCGAGCACCGGGCCGCTGCTTTCCCGCTTCTCACGCAGTATCTGCCGCTCGATGGAGAGCGGGCTCTGCGCCGCCGGTATCTTGTCGAGGTCGGCGAAATCCTGCCAGTAGAGGGCGCCCCACGCCGGTCCGGGATTCGGGTTCTGCACCGTCACGGCGGCCATCGCCGGGGTCACCTGTGCGCCGGGCCATGAGGTCTTGAAGTAGCCGGTCCCCGCCTCGGGCGCCTTCTCCCCTTCGGCCGGCCCCGCTTTCTTTCCGCCGACGGTGACCGTGGCGAGTTTCGTGCCGGCGAGCCAGTCGCCGCCGCCGTAGAGGAGCACATAGACCGCGTCGGCGGTCGCCTTGGTGGTGCGCCAGTTCTGCACCTGCTTCATCTTGATGAGCCATGTCTTCATCTTGTCGGCCGAGGTCGAGTCCTTCGCCACCTCCTCGAACGCCTCGATGAGCGCCGCCTGCGTTTCGATGGGGAACTGGAACCAGTAGTAGCCCCCCAGGTTCTCTTTCCAGTACATCCCCAGTTCGTCGGAGTAGATCGCCCGCTCCTTGAGCGATGCGACCATCTTCGCCGGCGTCGTCGTGTCGCCGAACCGGAAGAGAGCCGTCGCGGTGAGCGCCGTCATGTAGGGCGTCTCCTCAAGCCAGTAGGTCGTCGCCTGACCTTTCCAGTAGTCGAACGCCATCTTGTGGGCGTCGGCGACCGGGATGTCGGTGAAGAAACTGCGGGTGTAGAGGTAGTGCCGTTCGAGGTAGGAGATGTGCTCTTTCGACAGGTCGACCTTGGCGCGGAGGAGCTCCTCGTAGTCGCGCGCCATCTGCCGGTCGAGGTAAGCAACCGCCGCGCGGGTCATCCGATCAAGGTCGGGACCGGCCGCGACGCCGAGTTTCCTGAGTTTGCCGAGCCCCGCGGTGATGTGCTGGGTGATGTAGCGATCCTCCGGCAGTCCCGGGAACCACGGCCATCCGCCGCTGGAGACCTGCAGGCGCCGCAGTTTTTCGAAGGCGCTTTTCAGTTCGTTCCCCATCCGGTTGAGGTCGAACAGAAGCGCAACACGCCGCTTGGCGGCCGCCTCGTCCTGCGCGTCGAGCCCCCACGGCGTCTCAACGAGGAGCGCCGATTTGAGTTCCTCATTCTTCATCAGGTTCGAATCGAGCGCCGGTGTTCCTTTCCACTGTTCGAAGACCTTCGCGATGCGCGGGTTCTTGGTCACGATGTGGCTGGCGAGACTGTTGGCATAGTAGCGCGAGAAAACCTGTTCGGCGCATTCGTAGGGGTACTCGATGAGGTAGGGGAGCGCCTGCACCGCGTACCACGCCGGGTTCGAGGTGAATTCGAGCGTGAGCCGGTGGCTGGTGAGGCTCTGCGAGGTGTTCTCCTTCAGTTTCTGCAGGGTGAAGTTCTTCGTTTCCTTGCCGTTCACCGGAAGCGGCAGCGTCTCGGTGACGAGCATCCGGTTGGAAAGGATGGGGAGCGTGTTCTCCTCGCCGTCGCCCCGATCGCCTGCCTTTGCGACGATGCGCCAGACGACCGGGTCGGTCCGCTTGGGCACCGTTATCTCCCACTGCACCGCCGCGTTCCCTTTGGCGGGGGCGTTGAACGATGCCTCTCTCTGCGTGAGACCGAAGTCGCTGGCGATGTCGGTCATCGTCCGCGCATCCATGAGGTGCAGGTCAGCCGTGCCGTCGCGCGCCGCATCGGTCAGGTTGCTTATCTTGGCCGAAAGGATGAGACGGTCACCCTCGCGCAAAAAGCGCGGCACATTGGGGGCGACCATGATATCCTTCTGCGTCTTGAGTTCCTTGCGCAGTATCGCCGCGGCAAGGTCTTTGGTGTGGGCGAGCCCGAGCATCTTCCATGTGGTCAGCGCCTCGGGAATGGTGAAGGAGACGATTATCTCGCCCTTTTCGTCGGTGAGGAGTTGGGGATAGAAGAAAGCCGTTTCTTGCAGATTCTTCCGTATCTGGACCGGCGCGGGAGCGGGTCGTGCCAGTTCTCCGGTGATGTCGGCATCTTCGAAGTAGTACTCGGCCTCGCCGCCGGCGACCGCGCCCTTCGCTGGCGCCCGTTTGGCCTTTGCTCCCGCCGCTGGCGCCGCGGCGGGCAGCACGCTTCGGGCAACCGTCTCTTCGTCGCGAAGATTCGGCTCGGCGAGACTCATCGTCCGCCGTCCCATCACCATCGATCCGTCATAACCGCCGCTCCTGCCGCGATAGCCGGCATATCCGAGATACATCCCGAAGTAGTTGAGTGCGTCATTGGTGAACGAGGGCCACGGGACGACGGTGTTCCAATCCCGTTCGAGCGGCTGGGCGTAGCGTACCTGATTGCCGTCGTGCATGAGCCATGCGGAGCGGGGAGCTCGGGTGGGGAAGAGCGAGAAGGACCAGTTATGCGGCAGAAAGACATCGAGCGAACCATCGTAGAGCGTCGCCGCCAGTTCCGCGGCGACCGCTTCTCCTTTCGGCCCCGTTATCTTTATCCGCCACTGTTCCTTCTCTCCCGGCTGGAGCGTACTGCGGAACGAGAGGAACTCATACTTCAACTCTTTGTTCGTCCACGGTACCGGGATGATGCGGTATCCCATGAATGGGCGGCCGTGCTTGAAGAAGAGGTAGCGCAGAGAGATATTTCCGCGGTCCTGCTCGGTTATCGGGATGCGGATGACCTTTTGCGAACGGTCGAGCGCGATGACCTGCCGTTCCTCCTTCTCGCCGCGCACGATGTCGAGCAGGAGCGTCACCGCGTCGGCGCCCGAGGCGACGATGAGTTCGGCCGTTTCGCCCGGTTCGTAGGTTTCCTTGGAGAGGACGATGTCTTCGTACACGGGGCGTCCGAAGGCGCCTTCGGAACGGTTTCGTATCGTGACAAGCGACTCGGTTTTCACCGGTTCCCCGAAGGGGTCGGTGGCGGTCGCCTCGATGAGGTAGTCGCCTGTCGGCCAACCATCGGGCATTATCGTGAGTTTCTTTTGCGTTCTGGTATCGAACGGTATCTTCAGGTACTCTTTCTCCTTCTGCCGTTCCGTCGCGTCCTCATCGCCGTAAGGGTCGTGCGGGAACTGTTTGACGAAGGTCGTCTTGTCCAAGAGGGAACGGTCGGGCCGTTCGTAGAAAAGGCGCGGCCGCAACAGCCGCTCGGGATCGGCGAGCCGCGAAACGGTCACCTCT
>CAYNMQ010000170.1:0-4622 GCA_964398245.1 uncultured Spirochaetales bacterium
AGCCCACCTTCAGCGCCATAGACCCCTACTGGATGGCGGCCTCGGTGATAGACGAGGCGGTGCGCAACGCGGTGGCGGTGGGCGGCGATCCCGACTTCATGGCGGGACTCGATAATTTCTGCTGGCCCGATCCCGTCTACCACGAGGAGAAGAACCCTGACGGCAAAGAGAAGCTCGGGGCGCTCGTGCGGGCGAACAAGGCGCTCTACGAGACCTGCGTCGTCTACCGCATCCCGCTCATCTCCGGCAAGGATAGCATGAAGAACGACTACGGGACGGGCGCGAACAAGATCTCCGTTCCGCCGCCGCGCCTCTTCACCCGCCTCTCGCGTATGGACGATGTGAACACCCTGGGCTCCATGGACTTCAAGAATCCGGGCGATATCGTGTATCTCATCGGCGAGACGGCCGAAGAGATGGGGGCGTCGGAGTACTTCATCTACCACGGCCTCAAGAACAAGGGAAGGGTTCCCAAGGTCAACGCGCCGGCCTTTCTCGCCGCCTACCGGAAGCTCCATGCGGCCATGAAGGAAGGGCTCGTCGCTTCGGCGCACGACCTCTCGGACGGGGGACTCGCCGTCGCGGTCGCCGAATCGGCCTTCGCAGGGCAGCTCGGCGTCAAGATAGACCTCACCCGGGTGCCGCGTCACGGCCTCATCGAGCGTGACGATCTCGTCCTCTTCTCCGAAGCGCACGGCCGCATCCTCGTTTCGGTGAGCCCGGCGCACCGGGTCCGGTTCGAGGAGATCATGCAGGGGGTGCCGATGGGGCGGATCGGGGAGGTGAACGGCTCGGGATTCATGAAGGTGACCGGCACCGGCGGCGTGATGCTGGTGAGTCTGCCGTGCGAAGAGCTGTGGCGGCGCTGGAAACGGCCGCTCGACAAACTGCAGTAAAGAGGTGACGACGATATGGCGCGCGCGGACATCCTCGTCGTAAGCGGCTACGGCATCAATTGCGAGGTGGAAACGGGGTGGGCGTTCGAAAAGGCGGGGGCCGATCGGGTGATCATCGCCCACATCAACCGGGTCATCTCCGGCGAGGTGCCGCTCGACGACTTCGGCGTCCTCGTCTTTCCCGGCGGCTTCTCGTTCGGCGATCACATCGCCTCGGGCCGGGTGCTTGGCATCAAGGTGCGGCGTCAGATGGGGGAGGCGCTCGCCGCGTTCGTGAGGTCGGGACGGCTCGTGCTCGGCATCTGCAACGGATTTCAAGTGCTCGTGAAGACGGGGCTGCTTCCCGGCGACGACAAGGCGATATTCGGGCCGCAGAAGGTGACGCTCGCCCATAACGACTCGGCCCGCTATGAGGACCGGTGGGTGACGCTCCGCGCCGATCCGAAGAATCCCAGCCCGTTCTTGCGCGACATCACCCTCATGAGCTGTGCGGTGCGCCACGGGGAGGGCAAGTTCCTCGCCGCCGAGCACGAGATGGCGCGCATCAAGGCGCACCACCTCATCGCGTTCCAGTATGTGGACAAGAACGGGATCCCGACGCAGGAATACCCGCTCAACCCGAACGGTTCGGAGCAGGCGATCGCCGGCATCACCAACCGGCGCGGCAATATCCTCGGTCTCATGCCGCATCCCGAGGTGTTCATCACCAAGACCCAGCATCCGCATTGGACCCGCCTGCCCGACCTTCCGGAAGAGGGAGCGGGGCTCAGGATATTCCGCAACGCCGTTGACTTCGTGAAGCATGAGCTGTGAAGAAGAAGATCGCCGTTGCCGTCGCCATCGGGTTCCTCATCGGTCTTGCGCTGTGGGTCTGCGGATTCTCTGAGGAGTTCCACCGCTTCAATCTTTTTCTCTGGAACTATGTGAGCGATCATCTGAGAGAGCTGTTCTCGTGAAATAACCTTATGTGGGGGAGGATGTCATGAGGTTTCTTTTCCTGTTCGTAGTGACCTGCGCTGTCCAGTCTCTGCTCTTCGGCGCCGTCGGAACGGTCAAGGCAAGTTATCCGGTGCCTTTTGCACAGCCGTTCGGCCTTGCCGCGCGAGGAGCTGACCTTTTTGTGAGCGATCGGGCGACAGGGCAGTACCGCGTGTTCTCGCCCCTTACCGGTTCCTTCGGCGAGCCGCGGACGCTTCCCGCCGAACGGGCGTGGGGCATCGCGGCCGACGCGAAGGGGCTCGTGTGGGTCTCCGACCGTGACACTAAGCGGATACTCCGGTTCGATCCCAAGACGGGACGCAGTGACAAGGTACTCAGCGAGCTTGAAAGCGATGCGGCCGGCCTCGCGTGGTCGCCCGACGGCCTCTGGGTGACCGCCGGTGACAAGGTGGTACTTCTCGATCCCGAGGACGGCACCGAGAAGTTCACCTTCACCGGTTCGAGCAAGGACATGAGCGGGGTGTTTTTCGACGGGAAGTACCTCTGGCTTGCCGACCGCATCAACGATCGTATCGTCGTGGCGCTTCCCGATGGCACGATCTTCGGTGCGTTCCCGTCGCCGGGACCCTATCCGGCGGGTCTCGTGCGGAGCGGCGATACGCTCTGGGTGCTCGATTTCGAGAAACGCACCCTTTTTGCGCTCGACCTCTCTTTTTCGGTGGAGCCGTACTATCTCGGCGAACCGCATCGAAGAATGGTTTTCTTCTCGGATACGCTCTTCAACCGGGGGCCGTCATCCGACGCGATCGGGCGTATTTATGTCGCAGTTGGCGAGAACGGGCCGCATCAGCGGATCCTCGATGGACCGTCGTTTGTTCCCCAGAAAGTCTCCTTCGTACAGGACATGTGGGGACAGCGCTTCGCGGCGCTCGAAGGGCTGATCCCGGTGGGTAAGAATTTGTCGCTCGGGTACCTTGCCGTGGTCGAGACGCGCGATCTCAACTACTTCATCCTGCCGGAGTGGGTAAAGGGGCTCGAGGCGATACCGGCCGACATCCGCGCCGCCTATACCAAAGACGGCACGAAACTCATGGTGAACGACCCGGTGGTGCGCGACCTCGTGAAGCAGATCGTGGGCAACGAGAAGAACCCGTTCTGGATAGCCTTCAAGATCCACAAGTACCTGCACGAGAACATCGCCTACGAACGGACTGGCGGCTGGAATGCGGCGCCGGTGATTTTGAAGCGTGGTACCGGCTCCTGTTCCGAGTTTTCATTTGCTTTCATCGCACTCGCCCGTGCCGCGGGACTGCCGGCGCGCTATGAGGCGGGGGTTGTCGTGCGGCAGGATGAGGGCTCGGTGGACGAGGTCTATCACCGCTGGCCGCAGGTTTATCTGCCGCCGTTCGGCTGGGTGCCCGTTGACCCCAGCAAGGGAAAACCGGCGACGCCCTACGAGGTGGCGACCTCGTTCGGCTCGCTCTCGCACCGCTTCTTTGTCACGACGCACGGCGGCGGCGATTCGGCCTATCTCGGCTGGACCTACAACGCGAACGCCTTCTATGAGTTCTCCGGTCGCGCCGTCATCGAGGAGCGCGCCGAGGCGAAATGGGAACCACTGCCGGCTCCGGCAAAACCGTGAGAGGTCAGTAGACGCCGGTGCGCTGGCGGAACCCTTTGAACACTTGCAGGTGAGCGAAAAGGATCGGTTTCTTGGCGCGGAACCGCTCGATGCGGGCGTAGGCGTTGTGGGTGTGGATGCTCTCGAGATGGACCGCCTCGACCATGAACCAGTGGATGTTCTTGTCCTCGTGGAGGAGTGACGCCGCCTCGCGGACGACATCTTCGGCGAAGCGGGGCCGCGTGAAGGCCTTTTCGGTCACATACTTCTCGTCGGGTCGCTTGAGGAGCGGATAGATCTCGGCGCTCGCGCAATCCTCGAGACGGTCAACGATGTCTTCGAGCCAGATGAAGTGGTCAAAGGCGGTGTAGGCGGTGATGTAGGAGCGCTGGTTGTGGGCGCCGAACTCGCTGATCTCGCGGGAACAGGGGCAGAGCGTCGTGACCGGTATGCGCAGGCCGAGGATGAAACTGGTGCCGCTCTCGTCACCGTAGCCGTCGAAGAGCACCTCGACGGGGAAAAGCGACCGTTCTTCGGAGAGCGGTGACTTCTTCTCGATGAAGTAGGGAAACTCGAGCGACATCATCGCCTTGGGCGAGCCGAGGCTCTCGCGCATCTCACGCAGGATGTCGCGGATGTTCGTCATTGTTATCTCGCCGCGGTGGCGGTTGAGCACTTCGATGAAGCGGCTCATGTGGGTCCCCTTGAATTCTGGGAGCAGTTCGACGCTCATCTAGATCGCCGCGACCGTTTCCTGCGTACCGCGGAGTTTGTCCTTGACCGTTATCGGATAGCGGATCGCCGCGACGCCGACCATGTCAACCGAAAGCCCGCGTCCGTCGCGCTCGTTCTGGATGTCCTTCATCGGTGCCTCCGTCCAGTGCGGGGCGATTATATGAGGAAGATGGGGTTTGACAACATTTATGTGTTGGTTGCCGGAGTTCTCTTTTTTTCAGCAAAGGCAGTGGTGCATGTCGGGGGAAGCAGTATTCTGTTTGAATTGAAGAGAATCAGCGACTGGTAAACGGTAGACTACATCGTCAAGAAGGCGATGAATGCTTACAGCTAAACTATACAAGAAACGCCCAGACCCCAACTTCGCGTGTTCTCAATCGAGCGCCTCCGTGTGCCTTCGAAATATCTTTGCAGTAAAGCAACACCTTCCC
>CAYNMQ010000171.1:0-4608 GCA_964398245.1 uncultured Spirochaetales bacterium
GCCCCCTTGAGGATCACGAGAAGCGTGAACGGTTTTCCTTCGTAGCAGGCCTCGATGTCACGCGCAAGTTCGGTCACGCGCTTTTGGATGGTCGTTTCGTCGAACAGCACTTTCATGGGGCGACCTTTGCTTTCCGTTTCTCTTTCTTCAGGCGCGCTATCTCTTTCTTCCATGTCTTCGCCTGCGGCGAGAAGGCTTTGTTCTTGAGCGCCGCGCGGTAGGCGCCGATCGCCTCGTCGAATCTTCCCATCTGCTCGAGGATGGCGACGGTGAGGTCCACCTTCTCGGCCTCGTCGTCGGCGATGGCGCGCGACGCGAGCACCGCCTCGAGGGCGCCGTCGTAGCGGTCGGTGTCGTAGAGGACGATGGCGAGATTCTTAAGCACCTTCGCGCGGAGCGGAGCGGCGGCTGACTCCTCTTTGGGGAGGCGCATCAAGGCCGCCTGATAGAACGCCACCGCCTCGTCGTAGCGCTCGGCGGTGTGGGCCGATGCGCCGAGCGCTATCAGCTCTTCCGGCTTCTTGCCGGCAAGAGGGTCCTTGTTCTCTACCGGTGCAGGCGGTTGCTCGATGTCGGGTGCGGTCACTGCCGCATCCGGGGCCTCGGGAAGGGCGGCGGCCGTTGATTCCAACGATGTCTTCTTTTCCTTTTCCCCCGGTCCGGAGAGGGTGTACCAGAGGGCAACCCCCACGGCGGCGACTGCGGTGATGAAGGCAAACGGAACGAGAGAAGTGCGTCGTGGCGGGGGTTTTACTGCTTCGTGTTCTTGATAGAGTTCGGTGATAAGTGCTGCATCGGAAGTGTGGGAAGAAGGCGTCACCTGATCCGGGGAGGGCGCTGGCGGGCGTTCTTGCCCTGATGCAGCGGCGGGCGCCGAGTCGGCTCGCGAGGAGGCCTGCGATCTCTCCGGGCTTGGTCGGGGCGCGGTTGCCGGTGCGGCTGCCGGCGTGGTTGCCGGCGTGGCGGCGGTCAGCCGCTGTGCCGAAGAAAGCGGTCGTGGAGAGCGGTCGCTGTCCCCCGGCAGTTCGGGGGAGGGCGCCCACCGGCGCGTTTGTTCCGCGGGACGCGTCGTATCGTGGGGCGACCCCGCCTTTGTCCATGCGGGAAGCGGAGGAAGGGTCACATGCTCCGATCCCGGTGAATCCGCGAGTATGCCGAGCGAGAGCAGCCGTTTCAGACAGTCGGCCGTCTGTCTCCGGTCCGTTCCTCCCTTTTCCATCAGTTCTCCGATGGAGGTGCCTTCGTCGGAAACGAGACGAAGCAGCGTTCCCGCGGAGTCAGGGAGCTTCGCGAGGTGCTCGAGAAGGAGCGGAAAACGGAGGTGGACCCGGATGTCCGGCGCAGGCAGACCGCTTGTCTCGACATGGTAGTCGGAGAGCCAGCGGGTCGCATGCAGGACGAGATATTCGAATGACTCGGCGATGTTCGGTTCGACGGCGGGCCGCTCCGGTTGATACGCGATGCGGAACGAGCCGTCGTCCCACGGGAGCAGGGCATAGAGGATCTCCTCCCCCTGCCGGTTGTCGGCGCCGTCCTTTTCGACCCGGAAGATCGCGCCCTCGCCGAAGAAGATGCGTCCGCTCTCCCCGTGCGGCGCGGTGAGTTCGATGACGCCGAAGCGACGATTCTCGTGAACGATGTTGAGAAGGTCCATCACGGAGACATTCTGGAGAAGGCCGCTGAAAAGCTCTTCGTGCGCCGGTGCCAACATCTTCTTGAAATCGAGTTCCTGAAAGAGATCGTTTATCCGGTTGATGAGCGCTTTGATGAATATCGGTTTAGCGAAGAAGGCCTCGGCGCCCATCTCGTGGGCGAGGATCTTGTCCTCCACATTGCGTGAGCTTGAAAGAAAGATGAAGGGAACCTGTGCGGTCTCCGGATTCATGCGGATCCGTTTGAGGAAATCGACGCCCGAGAGCTCGGGAAGCACCATTTCGGAGACGATAAGATGAGGTTTGAACTCGCGGATCGCCGCGAGGGCGTTGACCGTGCTCGTAAGCGCGAGCACCTCGTAATGTTGCCGGCGCAGCTTGAAGGTAAGGAACGAGGTCACCTGTTCGTCAATATCCACGATGAGGATCCGGCGCGGTTCCGCGGGGGCGGAGGAGATGTCGGCGGTCATGAGGCGCCTCCCTCGAACATGCGGTTGAGATATCCGGCGATGCCCTCCACCGACAGCTGGATCGCCGCGGCGCCCGACTCGACCGCCGCGCGGGGCATACTGTAGACCGCGCATCCCTCCTTGCTCTGGGCGATGGTGCATCCGCCCGCCGTACGGATGTCGAGAAGCCCTTTGGCGCCGTCGCTTCCCATGCCGGTGAGAATGACGCCGACGGCGCTGCCCCGCGCCGCCGCCGCGACCGAGGAGAAAAGCACATCAATGGAGGGCTTGTGACGATTGACACGCGGACCGTCGGTGATCGCCGCGAGGTAGCCGGCGGCCGAGCGTTCGACGGTCAGGTGGCGTCCTCCCGGCGCCACGATCACCTCTCCCGGCTTGAGCAGCTGGCCGTGACGGCCTTCGCGCACCGAGAACGGGACGACGGCGTCGAGCCGCTCGGCGAACGAGCGCGAGAAGTGGGGAGGTATGTGCTGGGTCACCACGATGGGGGGCATGAGATGCGGATCGAGGTAGCGAAGCAGGCTCTCGATGACAGTGGTCCCGCCGGCGGAGGCGCCTATCGCGATGAGCGGGTTCGGCTTTGCGAAGCGAGGGACATTGCGGACGATGACGAACTCCTCCGTCTCCAAGGTATGGCGGGTCCCCGGCGACATCTTTTCGCGGAAGCGGTGGCGCTCGAGGAACGAACGGGGCACCGCCGCCGCCGCGCGGATCTTTTCGAGGATCTCTTCGGAGAGGTCTTCGAGGTTGAGAAAGAGTCCGGGCGCCGGTTTCGCGATGTAGTCTATCGCGCCGAGTTCGAGCGCCTTGAAGGTCGCAAGCGCGCTTTCTTGGGTGATGGCGCTTATCATGATGACCGGGGTCGGCATGGCGCGCATGAGCTTGTCGAGGAAGGTGAGCCCGTCCATCCGCGGCATCTCGATGTCGAGCGTTATGACATCGGGGGCGACGCGGCGCATGATCTCGCGCGCCTCGTAGGCGTCGGCGGCGCTGCCGATCACCGTCATGTCAGGCGCGGCGTTGATGATGTCCTCGAGGATGCGGCGAATGGTCGCCGAGTCGTCGACCACGAGGACCTTTATTTTCTCGTCGCGCACCTCCACCGCGTTCTCCTCCTCATCGTTCGAATAAAGTGACGCCGCCGCTCAGGTCGTCCTTCCGCTTGCGGAAGAGGAGCGCCTTGTAGCGGTTCTCGGCGTCGAGGAACTCCGGGGTGTGCTCGGGAGCGAGCCGCTTCACGAGGACGCGGCCGCCTTCGCCGTCGAGGAATATGATCTTGCGTCCCGCCGTTCCGCCGACATCGTTCGCCGTGAGCGGTATCTCCTCGAAAGCGAGGTATGTCCGCGCGAAGACGATGTTCGTCTCCGGTATGTTGCCGTCGGTCCGGCGGAAGTTGAGCAGATGGGCGCCGCCGAACATCTTGGCGGAGAGATGCTCTCGGTGCGCGCCGCGCTTCATCATCTCGTTGATGAGCGTCTCCATGGCGAACATGCCGTAACGCCCGCTGCGGCTCTGATAGATCTCCTCGTTGCGAAGATCGCCCGGCAGCATGAAATGGTTCATGCCGCGGATGCGCGACCTCGCGTCGATGAGGCAGACGGCGATGCACGAGCCGAGCACGGTGGCGATCCCTTCCGCGGTGTCGGAGGTGACATAGTGCTCTCCCGGTTGGATGACCACGACCTCCTTCCCGATCTTGCGGTCGAATACGCGATACACGGTCACTCCTTCCGGTACACGGTGTTTTTGAGATAGGCGAGCCCGTCAACGGTGTCGAAGATCGTTTCGCTGTGGCCGAGCACGAGATAGCCGCCGCGCGCGAGATACCCGACGAGCCGGTTGAGCACCCGCCGCTTGGTCTCCGCGTTGAAGTAGATGATCACATTGCGGCAGAAGATGACATCGAAAAAGACCGAGATGGGATAACTCTCGGCCACGAAGTTGATCTGGCGGAACGAAACGATGTCCTTTATGCAGTCCTTGACCTTGTAGAGTCCGAACGCCGAGCCCTTTCCCCGGAGAAAATATTTGTGCAGCAGCTCTTCCGGGACCGGCCGCACCTGCCGTTCTTCATAGATGCCGTTGCGGGCGGTGTCGAGCGCGTGCGTGTCTATGTCGGTGGCGAAGACCTTGACCTGAACGCCGTGCGGCTCGACGAGGTGGTGGCACAGCACCATGGCGATGGAATAGGGCTCCTCGCCGGTGGCGCATCCCGCCGACCAGACGCGCACTTCGCGCCGTCGGGAGGCCACGATCTCCGGCACGAAGCGTTCGACAAGGAAATCGAAGTGGTGCGCTTCGCGGAAGAAATCGGTCTTGTTGGTGGTTATGGAATTGATGAAGTTCTGTATCTCGGAGACGCCGTCGGGCGAGATGACGAACCGGTAGTATTCGTCGAATGTCGAGAGGTTGAGCGCCCGGAGCCGGCGGGAGAAGCGAGAGATGACGAGTTCCCTCTTCGAATCGGAGAGATAGATCCCCGCCAT
>CAYNMQ010000172.1:0-4562 GCA_964398245.1 uncultured Spirochaetales bacterium
CCGCCGTCCAGCTCTCGCTTCCCCGCATCGCCACTGTACCTTACACCGCGACACTCGACGACAACGCGAACTATGACCGATGGATCGATATGTTCGGCAATGTGAAGGCGACCTTTACCGGCTCCCTCTCGGTGACCGCGTATCAGACCGACAATGATTTCCCGAACTACACGGTGCAACTCGTGGATTTCTTCGGCGAGAATCTCTTCCCCAAGAAGTGACCGCTCAGAGAAGCGCGTAACGCTTCATCGTTTCGACAAGGAGGGAACGGTTCTTCTCCTCCATCGTCTCGAGCGGCGAGCGGAATGTCTCCCTGCAATAGCCCATGAGCGAAAGCGCCGTCTTGACCGGGATGGGGTTCGACTCGACGAAGAGCATGCGTATCATCGCGTTATAGCGTATCTGAAGATCTGCGGCGGTCCGGTAATCGCCCGCAAGAGCGGGGTTCACCAATTTCACCGTCTCTGCCGGCATGATGTTCGAAAGCACCGAAATGACCCCGCGACCGCCGAGCGCCATAAAAGGCGTTATCGTGAAGTCGTCTCCCGAAAGCATCGCGAAACGACCGGGGCCGACCGCTTCGAGATAATCGGCGAAAAGCGTCATGCTGCCGCTCGCCTCCTTGACCGCGACGATCTCCGGTATCGCGGCGAGCTCCTTGAGCCATGCCGCCGGCATCGTAAGGCCCGTACGGCCCGGCACATGGTAGAGGACGATGCGGGCACCGGTCTTCGCGATCTCACGGTAGTGACGCACGAGCCCCTTACAGGTCGGCTTGTTGTAGTAAGGGGTGACCGCGAGCACCTGCCGGTAGCCAAGACCGAGCGCCATCTCGGTGAGTCTCACCGAGGCAGCGGTGTCGTTCGTGCCGGTCCCGGCGATAAGATCGAGGCCATCGGCCCGCTCCTTGACGAAACGATAGAGTTCCTTCTTTTCCTCGAACGAAAGGGTCGCCGACTCACCGGTGGTACCGCCGACCACGATACCGGCTACGCCGCCTTTCTTCTGGAATTCGATAAGGCGCTCTACCGCCGGAAAATCAATGTCTCCCTTCCCGGTGAACGGCGTGACGATCGCCGTGTACACTCCCTGCATCGCTTCCTCCCAACTAAATACGAGTGACCGTCCCTATGGTGAACGACAAGATCGACTTCGTCCCTTTCATCGCCTGAGCGAGCTGTTCGATCTGACGGATATCGGTCCCCTTGAAGGTGAGATAGGCGAATCCTTTCTTTTCGCTCGCATCGCTCGAATCCAGGTGAACGCTGTCTATGTTCATGCCCGACCGCGAGATCTCGTTGATCACCTCCAGAAATGTTCCCTGCCGGTTCGGTATCTCCACGATGAGCTCAACGCGGTAAAGCGCATAGTGATACCAGAACACTCCTTGCTGGACCCGGTTCCGGGACAGTCTTTGAAGCGTCGGACAGGAAACCTTGTGAATGATGTAGCCGCGGGTCGGTGACAGATATACGACGATGGGATCCCCTTCGACCGGCGCGCAACACTTCGCCACTCCGTAATCGCCCACCTCTCCGGCGCCGCGCACATAGATAGGCGCCGTTCCCCGTATCACCTCGACCGTCTCCCGACGCCTGCGCCGCTCGGGGAAGAGATCGCCCACCTTGCGCGGGAGTTTCCTGATGAGCGTCTCCACCTCCTCTTCAGAGAAGAGGTGTTTTATGGTTGCGCGCAGTTTGAATTCGCCGGTGGCGGTCTTGTAAAAGAAGATCGGCAGTCGTTGTTCCTGCGGCAGAGAGTAGCGGTCGGCGACGGCGGCGAACCCGGGCAGCGTCTCCAGCCGGTTGAAATCCTTCGCGCGGCCGACGATCTCGAAGAGTTGACGGATGGTCTCCCTCCCCGCCTCGACGAGTTGATCCTTTTCCTGCTGGGTCAAAAAACGGCGGATGCAGGTCTTCGCCCGGTGCGTTACCGCAAAAGTAAGCCAGTCGGCATGAGGATGCTGTTTCTTCGATGTCTCCACCGCCACCTCATCGCGGTTCGAGAGGCGATAGTAGATGGGCACCTTGCGGCCGTTGACGGTGCCGCCGACACAGGTGTTGCCGAGGTCGGCGTGGATCGAGTAGGCGAAGTCGAGCAAGGTAGCCCCCTCGGGCAAGGTCTTGAGCTCCCCCTTCGGCGTGAACACCGCTATTTTGTCGAGCGGTATCTCCTTCTCGATGTCCTTGACGAAATCCACCGGGTTGCTGGTGTCGGACGACACGCCAAGCACTCCCTCGAGCCACAGGCGCGCCTTGTCGCTGGTCGGTATCTCGTTCTTGTACGCCCAGTGCGACGCTTCCCCTTCTTCGGCGACGCGGTGCATCTCCTTGGTGCGTATCTGTACCTCCATGGAGTACTCGTTGTGGCGCACGACGGTGTGCAGCGATTGATATCCGTTCGCCTTCGAGCGAGCGATGTAGTCTTTGATGCGCCCGCCGACCATGGTGAATTCGGGGAACGAATGGAGCGCTCCCATCACCAGATAGCAGTCTCCCGGGTCATCCGTATCGAGGATGACCCTGATCCCTATGAGGTCATGGAGCGATCCCAGCGACTTGTCCTGTTTGATGGTCTTGTTGTAGATGCTCGAATACGACTTGATGCGTCCGGTGATCTGCTCTATCTTTCCCTCGACGGCGGGACAGTTCGTCTCTATCGCCTCCCTGACCTTGTTCTGGAGAAGAACGAGCGCCGCGCCGAGATCGCCATGGAACTTCTCGCGGACATAGCGATCTATCTCTTCCCACTGCTCCCGATGGGTATAATAGAACGCCAGCGCATCGAGCTCCTCTTTCATCCAGTACACGCCGAGCCGGTGAGCGAGCGGCGCAAAGAGGCGCGCGGTCTCTTCGGCGATGCGGGTCTTCTGCTCATCGGACATCGAGTCTATCGTCATCATGTTGTGGAGCCGGTCGGCCAGTTTGATGAAGATGACCCAGATGCCGTTGTGCGCGGCGTAGGTCATCAGTTTCTGAAACGCGTGCGCCTGCTTCTCTTCGCGCGCCATCGAATAGCCGGTAAGCTTCGTGACGCCGTCGACGAGCGCGGCCACTTGCGGACCGAAAAGCCGCTCTATCTCTTCGAGCGTGGTGGTCGTGTCCTCGACGGTATCGTGGAGCAGACCGGCGATCACGCATTCGAGACTCATCCCCATCTTCGCCAGAAGGTAGGTGACCGCGTAGGGATGGGTGATATACGGCTCGCCGCTCTTGCGGAGGACCCCGTCATGGGCCGCCGTGGCAAGCACTATGGCGACATTCAACTGTTCGCGGGCCGCCGCGCGCTCCTCCTCGCTGTAATGCGGATGAGCTTCAAGGACGGCGCGGATGATGTCCTGCGGTCGAATGATGCGGAAAAGGTCTATGTGCGGCTTGCGCTTGACGATATGCTCGAACTGCCTGATGTCCATCAGGAGAGCATCTCCTCTATGCGGGCGGCATGGTAGCGGCGCGAGGCGAAGATGCTCGCTTCGATGACCGCGGTGATCCGGGAGACGGCCTCCTCGAGTTCGTCGTTGACGACGACATAGTCGTAGTGGACATAGCGCCGCAGTTCGCGTTTCGCCTCTTCGAGGCGTCGCTCGATGGCGGCCGGGTCGTCGAGCGCCCGACCGGTGATGCGCGCGCGCAACGCCTCGATGGACGGCGGGATCACGAAAATGAGCACCGCGTCGTCGGGGAGAAGCGTTTTGACGGCGAGCGCGCCCTGCACATCTATCAGGGATACGACATGACGCCCCGCCGTCACCCGATCAACGATTTCCTTTTTGGGAGTTCCATAGTGATGGCCGTATACCTCGGCCCATTCAAAAAAATAGTCTTCCGCCACTCGGCGTTGGAACTCCTCTTCCGTAATGAAATAGTAGTCTTTCCCGTTCTTTTCGCCGGTGCGCGGCTTGCGGGTCGTGCAGGAGACCGCCTGCTCGAGGAACGGGAATCGGCTCCGGAGCGCCTTTACCAAAGTCGTTTTGCCTGTTCCCGAAGGAGCTGAAATTACGAATACTTTTCCGCGGCCGCCCGGTCCGGGAGGAACTTGTTTCATGCCGAGTACCTCTTTGCTCGAACGGGGGTACTATACCCCAAGTCACGATGCGATTCAACAATAAAGTATAGCTCTTTTTGGTCAACATTCTGATTGCTTTCTTCCTTATTCTCCTCTATAATTTTTTGGCTTGTTTGAGATTGACCGCTGAAAAAGGAGGGTTTTATGGGCACCACCTGCTCTCGATCGGCGATGATCCTCACGATCCTGTGCGGGTTCATCTGCATCGTCTCCTGCTCTTCGAAGAAACCCGATGCTCCCGCCTGCAAGACCGAAAAGGATTGTCCCGATGGACAGGTCTGCATTGACGGACACTGCGAAGAGCCGGCGGGAGACGAGATACAGGGTGACGATGATGTCACCATTCTTCCCGAGAAGGAAACGGCAGGAGATCGCGACGAATCAGCCCCCGACGAGGTGACCGACGATGAAGAGGCGCTCGGCAGCGATGAAACGCCCGACGAAGAAGAAACCGACGATGAGGTCTCTTCTCCGGACGAAGACCTGAGCGGAGACGA
>CAYNMQ010000173.1:0-4460 GCA_964398245.1 uncultured Spirochaetales bacterium
GTTTCTTGTGGCGGTAGCTCGTCTCGCTGTTGCCGCGGATCGTCTCGCGGTAGGGTATCTTCGGCTCGATGATCTTGATGCCGAGCTTGTACTGGTTGCGCAGTTTCCGGGCAAGTACCTCGAGGTGCAGCTCCCCGAGGCCGTCGACGAAGAGCTGTTTCAGCTCGGGATCGGGGACGATGCGGAAGGAGGCGTCCTCGATCTGTATCTTGCGCAGAGAGGTCGCGATCTTGTCGGTGTCTTCCTTCGATTCGCCGATGAAAGCGCCGCGAACGATCGCCTCCGGCCACTCGATGAGGTTGAAGGAGAAGGGGGCGGTGTTCTTGTCCTTGACGAGTTGGTCGCCCGTCCTCGTGCTCTTGAGTTTCACCGTCGCGGCGATCTGACCGGTCGCCGCCCGATCGACCGATGTTCGCTCCTTACCGCGCACGACGAAGATCTGGCCGAGCTTCTCGGTCGAGGAAGAGGAGGTGTTGTAGAGCTCGGTCGCCTCGTTCACCGTTCCGGTGAGCACCTTGAAAATGAACACCTCGCCGAACTGGGGGATGACATTGACCTTGAACACGATGATGCGCGGCGGCTCGTTGGGGTTCAGGACGACCGTGCCGTCGGGGTAGGTTATCTCGGGTTTCTCGACCGGTGTCGGGAAGAAATCGGCGATCGCATCGAGCAACAGATCGGTCCCGATGCCTTTCTGCGGCGCCCCGAAAAAGAGGGGGAACACGCTTCCCTTGGCGAAAGCCTTGGCGAGGCCGGTGCTCATCTCGTCATCGGAGAGCGCGCGGTCGGCGATGTATTTCTCCATGAGCGCCTCGTCCGATTCGGCGACCGCTTCCATGTGCGTGGTCTTGAACGCCGCCATCGTCTTGGCGGTGTCGTCAGGAAGCGGCGATTCGCCGGAGCGTTTGCCGTCGGCATAACGGAGCACCTTTCCCTTGACGACATCGATCACGCCGTCGGCCGCCGGCCCGATCGTTGCGGGATAGCTCATCGGCGCGACCCGGACGCCGAGCGTCGTTTCGATGTCCTCGATCAGCGAAGCGGGATCGAGATTCTCCTTGTCTATCTCGTTGACGAAGAAGGCGACCGAGCGACCGTAGCGTCGCGCGAGGTGGAACGCCTTCTCGGTGCCGACATCGAGACCGGCGGACCCTTTGATGGTCAGCACCGCCGCCTCGCAGAACGGCATGCTCGCGGCGAGTTCTCCCGCAAAGTCGAAATAGCCGGGGACATCGACGAGCGCGATGAGATTCTTCCGGTATTCCATGGAACAGACGGCGGCAGAGATGGATATGCCGCGGTTCACCTCCTCTTCGGTGAAGTCGGAAACGGTGTTGCCGTTCTCGACGGTGCCCTGCCGGTTTATGACGCCGGCATGGAAAAGGAGAGATTCGACGAGCGTCGTCTTGCCGGAAGTCCCGTGACCGGCGACGCACACATTCTTGATTTTGTCACTGGTGTAGGAAGCCATAATTCCTCCAAGGTATGGTATCGAAAATAAAGCATACAGGGATTAGCGGCGATGTGCCGCTTCGTCAAGTTTTTTCTTGCACTTCCGCAATGTCGCGCCGTCGTTCGTCGTCGTTTTCCTACCGTTTTTTCCAGATAAAGGGCGTGCGCAACCCTTTCACCTGATAGTGTTCGACCGCTGCGCTGTGCTCCTCGTAGGTCTTGGAGAAATAGTGCTTGCCGTCGCCGGTCGCGACGAAAAAAAGCTCCTCCGTCGCCAGCGGCGCGGCGACGCTGCGGATGGCGTTCTCGCCGGGGAAACAGATCGGTCCGGCAGGAAGGCCGGGACGCGTATAGGTGTTGTAGAGGTGATCGCGTTCGA
Organism: uncultured Spirochaetales bacterium; assembly: GCA_964398245.1. Lineage (GTDB taxonomy): Bacteria > UBP6 > UBA1177 > UBA1177 > JAKLFG01 > CALITV01. The sequence goes on from CAYNMQ010000173.1 coordinate 1,832, forward strand.
GATCGGCGCGGGTGAGGTTGCCGTTGAATCCGGGGAGCAGGCCGTAGATGACGGTCGGGTCGGCCTGCAGTTTCATCTTTCCCTTCAAACGATTCAAGTACACTGCCGCGATGCGCGGCTGCTCCTCCGGGACCCCGCTTTCCTTTTCGACGATCGAGGCGAGCGTGAGCGCTTGCAACGGCTTCAATCCGCCCTGCCGTATCGCGTCGCGGTGCCGGTCCAGCACCTCCTGCATCTTACGATCCATCGCGGTGATGATCTCCTCGACCGTGACGCCGCGGGGGAACTTGTAGGTCGAGGGGAACAGCAGCCCCTCGCAGGTGGTCGCTTCGGGAATGCCGAGCTGCCGCAGAACGCGCGGCGCGTCGCAGTATTTCACGAAGTCGGCGCCGTCTTTTATCCAGTCGAGACCGGCAAGGAGCGCCGCCGTTTCGTATTTGTTGTATCCCTCCGGTATCGTGACGCTGTAGAGTTTCACCTTTCCCGCCACGATGATCCGCGCCGCCATCTCCGGGGTCAGGTCGCCGGAAAATTCGTATTCCCCGGTCTTGAGTCCTTTGTCCCATCCCCGCTCTTTGATGAGATAGTAGAAAAAACGGCTGTCGGCGATAACCCCTTTTTGGGCGAGATCCTGGGCGACTTGTTTCCAGGACATCCCCTTTTCGATGAGCGCCGTCACCGGCTGTTTGATGGGAACAGGGGTTCTCACGAACTCCCGGTATTGGAGGAACTTGATGACGAAGATGGCGGCTATGACGCCCAGCAGGATCACATTGATGACGACGATCTTCCTCATGACGATGCTCCTTCACGGAGATTCTGAACGAAGTGAGTATAGAGGATTGTCGCACAATTTCAAAAAAATGACGGATATTTGTTGCATTTCGCGCATCATGCGGGTACCATGCACTACCTTTTATAGTCTTGGATCCAAGGAGACAAACATGGCGACGGTAGTGAGCGGCGATACGGTGAAAGTGCATTATGTCGGGCGTCTTGCGAGCGGCGAGGTGTTCGATTCTTCACGCGAGCGTAATGAACCTTTTGTTTTCAAGCTCGGCCATGACATGGTCATCCCCGGCTTCGAAGCGGCGCTTATCGGCATGGGCGTCGGCGAGAAGAAGACGGTCGTCATAGATCCGGCCGACGGCTACGGCGAACATCAAAAAGAGTTCGTTCTGACGGTGCGCCGCAGTCAGTTCCCGAAAGACGCGAATGTGACCCTCGGGTCGCGCTTCGACTTGAGCGACGGGACCGGACATTCTGTGCCGGCGGTCGTTACTGCGATCGTCGGCGAGGAGGTGACGCTCGATGCGAACCACCCGCTCGCCGGCAAGACGATCGTCTTCGAGATAGAGCTTCTTGAGATCGGCTGTCCGATGCCGAAGCACCACCGGTGCTCCGGCGGCGATTGCGGCACCTGCGCCTAGAACAGGAGCCTTAACGCCATCCCTGCGGGGAGAGGAGCGCGCGCGTCACAGGGAAGGGCGAGAGAGGCCTTTTCCGCCGAGACCGGTTTCAGGAGTCGCGCCGTCGCTTCGAAGACCGTCTCCAGGGAAAGCGACGGATCGTGCCACGAGAGCAGAAAGAAAAGCGGGCGTTCCGACAAGAGCGCTTGAGTCGCCTCCAGCAGCAGAGAGAGATCGGTGCTCAGCTTCCACCGTTTTCCCCGGAGACCTCTCCCGAAAGCGGGCGGGTCGAGGATGATGCCGTCGTAGCGGCGTCCGCGGCGCGCCTCGCGCTTGAGAAAGGAGAGCACATCGTCGACGACCCAGCGGACCGGCGCCGAATCCTTTCCGTTCAACGCGGCGTTGCGCCGTGCCCATGCCACTGCGCTCTTTGCGCCGTCGAGATGACAGAGTTCGACCCGATGGGAAGACGGCGCCGTGATGGCGGCAAGCGTCGCGCCGCCGGTGTAGGCGAAGGCATTGAGGAGAGCGATATCGCGCCGCGCCGATGACACTACATCTTTGATCCACCGCCGGTTCTCCGCTTGTTCCGGGAACACCCCCACTTGTCCGCCGGAGGAGAGACGGAGCTCGAAAACGATCTCTTCCAGCGTCGTCTGCCACGGTTCACTGAAAGGTAAGCGTCGCTGCCAGCCGGTGTCGTGGTCGTAACGGGCGTAAGCCTCTTTCCAATAGCGGGGAAAGCGCAATGGGCCGGTAGCCTGCGGCGCGGGGCGGTCGAGAAGTATCCCGCCGAACATCTCGAGTTTTCGGCCATCACCGTAGTCAAGAAGAGAATATCCGGGTGTGGTGTCAGAGAACACCATGCCGTCGCCTCCGTTCGATAACGCTCCAACGGTAAAATGGTTTCTTGGGTGCGTCAAGCATAGCATTCAGGAAAAACGAATAAAACTTTGCAAACAGAGATGCTCTTGCTATAATCCTTTCATCTCAAAGTAACGCAGGAGGAGAGCCATGAGACTGGTGTCGCTGGTAACCGGTGTGTGCGCAATGTTCCTTTTCGTCGTTTCATGCGACGGAAACAAGACGACGAAGGATGACAAGGATGTCGTGACGGGCGACGAGGACCTCATCGTCACCGATGAACTGGAGACCGATGAGGAGGAGCCCGAAGGGGAGGAAACGGTCAAGGACGACGGCCCGGTCATCAAGGATGACGG
>CAYNMQ010000174.1:0-922 GCA_964398245.1 uncultured Spirochaetales bacterium
CATCCTCCGTAAAAGGTTCCTCAGTGAGTCACGATTCAACGAAAGCGTCATTTCACCATAACAGGAGCCTGAACAAAGTCAACTTTTTTAGGCGGGTCGTTTTTGTTCCTCCTGCTTGCTTTTTCGCCTTTTGCGAAATAGGATGACCTTCGTTGACCTGAGGATCGAAAGAAAAGCGCAACGGGGAAGGAAAGGCATGATGCAGTGGACGACACTCGCGGCGGAACAACTTCTGAAAGAACACCTTGCGAACCAGAACCTCATCAAACACTGCTGGGCGGTGGAAGGGGCGATGCGGGCGATGGCGGCGCGGTTCGGCGGCGATCCCGACCGCTGGGCGCTCGCGGGGCTGCTGCATGACCTCGATTACGACAAGACGAAGGATGATTTCCCGCGGCACGGGACGGTGACCGGAGACATTCTGCGCAGTCTCGGTTTCGCCGACGAAGAGATACTTCATGCGATCCTCGAACATTCAGGGAATGTGCCAGCCGAAAGCGTGATGGGACGCGCCCTTTACTGCGTCGATCCGGCGACCGGCTTCATCGTCGCCTGCGCTCTCATGCATCCCTCGAAGAAGGTGGCCGAGGTGCCGGTTGAGTTCATGACGAAGCGATTTTCCGAAAAACGGTTCGCGCAAGGGGCGAACCGTGATCAAATGCGGGCCGCCGAAGGGTGGTTCGGTATCGCTGTTCCCGATCTTCTCTGCCTCGTGAGGGACGGAATGGCTGCGCGCAGCGGCGAGATAGGGCTGTAAGGAGGCGTCCATGGAAAAGATGTTGGCGGTTCTTCTTTTCATTTCGACGATACCGCTTATGCTCGCTGCCGATCCGCTTCTCGTGCGCGGGGCCGACGGTTCGTATCTTCCCCTTCTCGCCGAGGAATGGCGTTCCGCGAAGAACGGCGTTTATCTGAAAATAAG
>CAYNMQ010000174.1:932-4419 GCA_964398245.1 uncultured Spirochaetales bacterium
GACCAGTGGAGCACGTACCGCTACGCCGGGCCCGACTTGGACCTGGCGGCGGCGAAAGACCTGTTCGCCAAGCTGCGGTTCCGGCCCATGTCCGGGCGGTTCACCCTGGTCATCATCGAGGAGTTCGAGCGGTGCGCGTCCGCCCAGGTGCGGACGATGCTCAAGGACCGGCTGGGCGAGAAATTCCCCGAGCAGACGATAGAGATCCGCAACGAACAGATATTCTTCGCCTCGATAGAGGAGGAGGCGCTTCTCCGTCTGCTTGCCGGCGTTGATGTGGGCGTCTCTTTTCAACAAACTCCGTTGGCCGTCCTCCGCGAGAAGAAGGATCTTCCCGACGGTGTCTTCGTTCCCCTCGAACAGCGGACACAAAAGACGCCGGGAGAGATCATCGAGGCGGAGGTCGTCTCACTTTCCTTTTCGGGGATAGACGGACTGGTGAAGGCCGAGGTGGTGGTCAGAACGGCGCCGGCTTCGGGTGATTTTGCCAAGCTCAAGGGAGCGGTCAAGATAAAGGCCTTCTTCAAAATGAAGAAAAAGAAGGTGGATGTCGAGGATGAATCGAACCAACGCAAAAGCGACCTGCTCATCGTCCAGCCGAAGTCGCTCGTCTATCTCCGCCTCGAAAAGAAGGACACCGATGAGACCTATCTCGTCTCCGAGGCGCGCCTCAAGAAGTACTGACCGGTGAAGAACCGCTTCTTCTATCTCGAATCGCTCGGCTGTCCGAAGAACCGCGTCGACAGCGAGGTGATGCTCGCGGCGCTCCTTTCCGGCGGCTGGCGCGTGACCGACGATCCGGCGAACGCCGATCTCATCATACTCAACTCGTGCTCTTTCATCGAGGAGGCGCGGGAGGAGACCGTTTCCCGCCTCTTTACGCTTCATGCACAGAAACGGAAGGGGACACGGATCGTCCTCGCCGGCTGTCTGCCGCAACTGCATCCTATCATAGCGAAACTGTTGCCGGAAGCCAACATCGTCATCGGTATCGATGATGTGCCGCGCATCGCGTCTATTGTGGACGGTGCCGCGGCAAACCCTATCAAAAAGCCTCGATTCATTGCGACAGCATGCCACGAAAGGACACTCTCGCTCTCACCCTTCACCGCCTATCTCAAGATCGCCGACGGGTGCGACAATCGCTGTGCCTACTGCACCATTCCTGCCATACGCGGCTCCTATCGCGAGCGGGCGCCCAAGGACATCGTGGAGGAGGCGCGGCGGCTTATTGAACGCGGCGTGAAGGAACTCGTCCTCATCGCGCAGGATACGAGCGCCTATGGGCGCGACCATGCGACTTCGCTCGCTGCTCTGCTCCGGCGGCTCGACCGGCTTTCCGGCGAGTTTCGCATCCGCGTAATGTATCTCTATCCCTCCCGGATGGACGACGAACTGCTCGATGCCTTCGGCGCTGATAAGGTGCTCCCTTACTTCGAGATACCGCTCCAGCATGTGAACGATTGTATCCTTTCAGCGATGCGCCGCCGCTACCGCCGCTGCGACATCGAGCGGGTGCTCGACCGCATCGCCGCCCGGTTCGGCGACCGCGCCGTCCTGCGCACCACCTTCATCGCCGGATTCCCCGGCGAGACGCGCGCAGAACACATCGAACTGCGCCGCTTCATTGAAGATGCGCCGTTCGACTACATCGGGCTCTTCGGTTATTCGCGTGAGGAAGGAACGCCGGCGGCAGCGATCTCTCCGCTCCGACGCGACACCGTCGCACGGCGGCTCGCGGCGCTCCAAGCGGCGGCGCACGAGACGATGGAACGGCGGCTTTCCCGTTTCGTAGGGACCACGACGACGGTCCTCTACGAAGAGTTCGATGCGTCGGCCTCTCTTCCCATCGGCCGCGGCATTCATCAGGCGCCCGAGATAGACGGCGTCACGATACTCACCAACCTCGAGACCGAGCGCCCCGGCGACCTCCTCACCGTCCGTATCACCAGCCGCGACGGCGTGGACTTCACCGCCGAGGTGCAGCGAAAACGCTAACCCAACTGCGAAAGCAAAGTCAGCGCGGGGATTTCCCCCCGCAAAGTTGACTTGACCGGGGCTTTGCGGTAGTGTGCGCCGTTGCAGACGACAACGGGGTTCCGCATGACAAGAGATCCTGCCGCTCGGCTGGTCGTTTCTCTGTCCCGCTTCGGTGAAAAAGCGGCGGTCCATACTGACGGCCTCCGCCATTTCCATGTCTCGCGGCGGTGCCGCGACCACTACCAGTTCGAGGAGCGGATATTCACGCTGTCGGGCAATGTGATATTCCCCGACTATGCGGCGGTGCGGCGCTTCGCTCACCAGATGAACGAGAAGCGCGATGCGAAGAATCATCCCGAGCGGGCGGTGAAGGCAAGCCACCTCAACGCGATGGCGCTCATTGATGAAGTGCTCCACCATGTCGTGCGGCTCTACCGGAAGCAGGTGGTGCCGACGCTCCTCACCGAGGCGCTCGATTTCCTTCGCACGCGCTTCGGCGAGGAGAGCGATAAGGTGATCCGCCGTTTCGCCGAGGAGTTCCCGCCGCTTCCGGTCTACCGCGGCGAGATGAGCCTCGAGCAGTACCTTGCGGGGCGCTGCGGCGACGCTCCGGCTCCCGAGGTCGAACTCGAAGAACTGCTCATGCTCTTCATCGCCAACCAGAACCCGGCATTCCGCCCCTTCGAAGAGCTCTTCAGCGACGAGTCGCTTCGGAAGACGACCCGTTACGGCGAGGTGACGGCGGCGCTCGGCGAGTTCTTCGCGCAGAAGCCGGCCTTCGGTCCCGACGGCCAGAAACTGATGGACCTCCTCATGGCGCCGGCGCGCGCGTACCCCGGTTCGCTCGCCGACCAGCTGCGGTTCATCCGTGAGCGCTGGGGACTGCGGCTTCTCGGCGAATACTTCATGAAGGTGCTTACCGGCGGCGATCTCATCCGCGAGGAGGAGAAGGCGCTCTTTCCGGTCGTCAGCCGCGGTGAAGTCATCACCGCCGAGAGTCTCCGGCGCGGTTCCCGTCGCTCGGAACGGCACGACCCCGAGTACGAAGCCTACTCGCCCGACCGCGAGTGGATGCCGAATCTCGTCATGATCGCGAAGAACGCCTTCGTGTGGCTCGACCAGATCTCGAAACAGTATGCCCGCCCCGTCAGGCGGCTCGACGAGATACCGGATGACGAACTCGCGAAACTCGCCCGCTGGGGCTTCACCGGCCTGTGGCTCATCGGCGTCTGGGAACGCTCGAAGGCGAGCCGCACCATAAAACAGATGATGGGGAACCCGGAGGCGGCCGCGTCGGCTTATGCGCTCTACGACTATGTCATCGCCGAGGAACTCGGCGGCGAAGCGGCGCTCGCAAACCTCCGGGAGCGGGCATGGCGTCACGGCATCCGGCTCGCCGCCGACATCGTGCCCAATCACATGGCGATAGATTCGCGCTGGGTGCACCACCATCCCGACTGCTTCATCCAGACGCCGGAATCAAAGAGGAGCTCGACGACGGCGAGGT
>CAYNMQ010000175.1:0-4386 GCA_964398245.1 uncultured Spirochaetales bacterium
TTGTCCTTGAGCGAGGCGCGGTACATCTCTATCTCCATGTAGGTGTCCACCGCGTCATCCATTATCTTGACCAGCGGCACCCCGATCGTCATGAGGACCGACCGCAGTTCGGGGATCTTGTTCTTCTTGGTGGTGATGAACACGGTATTGTCGGGACGATCCTCGATGAGTTTCTTCACCGCCGCCGGCGTGTTGGCGCGGATGAGCTCCTCGTCAAGGCCAAGGCGCGAGGCGAGGTAGAAGTAGAGACACCGGTTCTTCCAGTTGTCGTAGTCCACGATGATGTCGCCCGGCTGTTTGATCTCGGCATATTTCTCGACCATCGGCTTTGGAGTGAAGACCCAGAGCACCTTCGGTATCCAGTAGAAGTTGAGATAGGCCGCGAACGCGGTCGCTCCGACGAAGAAGAGCACGATGCCGGTCCGCATGAGCGTCTTGCTCTTGAGGTAGACGAGCGGCAGAAGCAGGAAGGCGACGAGCGGCGGCACGAGCGCATAGAGCCACGGAAGCATGTCGTAGACGCGCCCGAACCAGTCCTGTATCCGGTGAGTCGTGATGATGTAGAGTATCTCGCGGTAGTTGATGCCGGTGCCGAGGTCCTTGCCCGTCACGCCGATGATGAGGCAGCCGAGCACCGCCGCGAGCGGATAGAGCGACCGCCGCTCCCCGCGGAAGAACTCGATGAACGGTATCGCGACGATGATGGCGAAGAAGGGGATGCCGGGGAAGATGTAGTGCGGGAATTTCGTCGCCGAGAGCGTGAAGAAGAGGAAGATGAAGAAGAACGACATGATGAGGAAGCCCTCTTCGCGCTTGTGCTCCTTGTGGGTCCCGGCAAAGACGAGCGCCGGGATGAAGAGGCCGAACCACGGGAAGGCGCCGATCGCCATCTGCCAGATGTAGAACTCGAACGGACCGTCGGGCTTGTCGATGAGTCCCTCCATGCGGCCGAAGTGGTTCTCGATGAAGAACTCCCTGAGGAACGGCTTGCCGTGCTTGACCCCCATGTAGACATACCACCACGCCGAAACGAGGATGAAGATCGCGAGACCCTCGAGGATCCGCGCCTTCTTGAGGAACTGACCGTACTGGAGGAACATCTTCTTCACCCCCCCCTTCTCGGCGAGCACGCCGTAGTCGGTCGAGGCGAGCATCCAGAGGAAGAATATCCCGCCCGGAATTACGATCGCAAGCAGTCCCTTGGCGAGCATCGCAAGACCGAAAAGGACATAGGCGATGCGAATGAGTTTCTTATCGTCGTCCCGCATCCCGAGGTAGAGAAGCATGATGCCACCGTAGAGAAGCGTGACGGTCGTTATGTCCCACATGAACTGCTTGGTTATGAGGTAGTAGAAGGGAGTGAGCATGAGAATGAGCGACGAGACGAAGGCGCGGGCATGGTCGCCGTGGAAGAAGCGCTTCACCGTCCAGTAGACAAGCAGGATGCCGAGGACACCGTTGATGGCGAAGGGAAGCCGGGTCGCCCACTCGGTCGGCCCGAGCACGGCGTAGAAGGGAAGGACCATCCAGAAGCAGAGGATCGGCTTGCTCCAGAAGTTGTACTGGCCGAGGTAGATCGGGTCGAGGAACCAGTCCCATATGCCGTTCTTGTTGGCAAGCATCTCTATGGCGACGCGCCCGTAGTGCGTCTCCCACTGGCCGAGTAGCGGATAGCTGCCGAGCAAAGGGAAGAACAGCAGCGACGAGAGGACCGTCAACACGATGTAGGGATGTTTCTCGGTCAGGCCGTGGATCGCCTTCCAGAAGTTCTGCATGACAAACTCCTTACCCTCAACGATTCCGCCTCACCATACCCGTCATATCGAGAAAATCAATCTTATCGAGGAGATGCTTCCCCGGTCATCAACAGGTTCCTGAATGCCTTGAACGGCCGTCCGCCGCCGTCGAATGACCAGCGGTACCATTCGAGGAAGTTGAGGCGGAGGCCATGGATGACGCCGCCCATGATGCAGAGGCCGATGTTGAGGACATGGCCGAAGATGAAGACGATGACGGCGGGAACGAGCGTGTAGTACCACGGGCCGGCGTCCCAGATCATCGTCGTTATCATGTTGAAGTTCTGGGCGATGAGCGAGCCCGAGAGCCCGAGCGCGAAGAGCCGGAGGTAGGAGAGGATGTCGGCGAAGAACTGGACGCCGTTGTAGACGCCGAGGAAGCCGCCGAGGAGGAACCTGACCGGGCGCCAGGTCCCGGCGCTCGTGAGGAAAACGACCGCGAGAACGCCGAAGAAGACTTTAAGTGCAACAGCAGCGGCGGCCGGATCCGCCTCTTTAAAGGTCACCCATGCATAGAACGCCCAGATGCCCGGGACCCACGCGAGGACCGGGATCGCGGCGAACCGCTGGCCGAGCGAGAAGAAGAGGCGCCCTCCCTTGAGGAGGAGCGATATGCTGATGTGGATGAGCCCGATGACGATGGATATGGTCATCATGTTGCCGAGGACGCCGGGGTGGCGGATATCGGTGTCGATGAGAGCGAGCTTCACGACCCAGCCGAAGAGCGGATTGTCGGTGGAAAGGCCGTAGAAGCCGCCGGTCGCAAGCCCGTAGGCGGTCGCCGCGCCGCACAGGGCGAGCGAGAGGTTGAAGAAGCGCTTAAGCGACGGCGACGGATTCTTGGTCCTGTGACGGAAATAGAGCAGGAGCGCGACGAGCGTCAGCGCATACCCGCCGTCGCCGAATATCATCGAATAGAAGAGCAGGAAAGAGAAGAAGACCCACGAACTCGGGTCCCAGTCGCGGTAGGCGGGAGTGTCGTATATTCTCACGAGGTCCTCGCCGAGCGCCGGAATGCCCTCGTTGCGCATGAGGGTCGGGATCCGCTCGCCCGGGTCGGGCTCTATCTCCTCGATCTGGACGGGAAACTCGCGGACCAGTCCCGCGAGCGCCGCCTCCGACGAGGCGGGGCACCACGCCTGCATGGCGAAGACGGTCCCCTCGAACAGTTTCACCGATCCCCACGCCGCCACGGCGAAGTTGAACTTCGTGAGTTCGGCGAGATAATGCCGGAACACGACATCTCTCGCCGCCGCCATGCCGTAGATGCGCTCTTTCGTTGCGGCGAGCTCCCCTTGGAGCGTCGCGATGCGTTCGTTCAGCGTGCGGAGGTCCTCGTCCATCCGTATCTCGAGGCAATCGGTGATGTGGACCGGGCGGTCGGAGAAGGTGATGAAGTAACGCCGCTCGGGATCTACATTGACCTCCATGACGGCGATCACCTCGGGGACCTCTATCGCGTCGGCGAACTCGTGCGCCACCTCCCAGAACTGGATGACGAGCCCGCCCCGTTCCCGCAGAGCGCGGACGAGGGAAAGGTCGAAATCGCCCCACGGGAGCAGAGAGTCACGCTTGTTGCGCAACTGTTGTATCTTCTCCTTGGTGAGGCGGAGTTTGTCCTCGAGAAGCGGCAGGTTCTCGACGATCTCCTCGACCTTCTCGCCGGGAGACGCCTCCGGCAGGCGTTCGTTCTCGCGCCGCGCCTGCTTCTCGTACTTGACGAGGGTCCGATAGGCGGTAAGCGCCTTTTCCGCCGGAAGCGGCACAGTGTGACGGCCGTCTATCGGGAGCGCGTCGCCGCGGTAGGGCTCGACCTGAACGAGACCCTCCTCCTGCAGGCGGGCGAGGAACCGTTCCTTCACCGGCTCGGGCCCCAGAACGAGCAGTTTGCGCATCCGTTCTATCATGCCGCCGCCTCCGCCCGTTCCGCTTCGGCCTTCCGTTTGAGCTTGCCTTTGGCGATCTTCGCGTTGCAGATCGCCGCGATCTCCTGATCGCCGAGGAATATCTTGATGCGCCGGATGTTCTCGCGGCAGTGGGGGATGAGCCGTTTCTCGAACAGATTCACCTTGATGTTGGTGAGCCGCAGTTCCTCGGTGAGCAGTTCGAGCCGGCGGCGCGCCACCTTTATCTTCTCGCGCACCGTCATGAGCTCCTTCAGTTCCTTCACGGCGCGATCGAGCCATACCGGCATGATGAAGAAACTGTAATGCCGCTCTTTGAACGATATCCCGGAAAACACGGGGACATCGACCCCCGCGACATTCTCGGTCTCGGTGCAGACCTTCTCCAGTTCGATGGAGTCGAAGATCTCCACCGGAAGCCGCTGAGAGAAGAGGATGGACCACTCGGCGATCTCGCGCCGCCGCTTCTCAAGGTCCTCCTCGAGCCGGTTGAGCTGGCCGCGCGCGACCTCGACCTCCATCTGCAGCTGCTGTTTCTTCAGCTGGAGCGTCGGCAGGTACTTGGTGAGCTGTTCGAGGAGCGTCTTCTGGTTCTTGAGCTCGGTCTTGTTGAGCTTTATCTCAGCCATCGTCCGACCCTACTTCTTCCACTTGCCGTATTTCTCGATCCACTCGTTCTTGACGCC
>CAYNMQ010000176.1:0-4383 GCA_964398245.1 uncultured Spirochaetales bacterium
GGTCGAGTTCGTGCTGGAAGTGCACGGCCGTTCACCCTTCTATGCGCTCGGCGACCGCTTCCCCCTCCTTGGTGTCGTGCGCCACCGTCACCCAGGTCGAACGCTCCACCTGCCCGAAGCCGGCTGGCACCGAGAGACACCCCTCCCCGCCGACTGCCTTCTCGGGCCCGTACTCCACGATGCGCGGATTTATGTAGAACTCGAACGGCTTGTCGGGCTTGTCCATCCGCTGGATCCACGCGGCGCGGCGGCTGACACCGACCTGCGGCGCGGCGATACCGACGCCGGGTGCCTTCCTGACCGTCTCGAGCATCCGCGACGCAAGATGATCAAGAAGCGGGTCGGCCGGATCGAGGTCGAGCGCCTTTTCCCGCAAGAACGCGTCGCCTGCCGGCGTGTCGTTCTCGACGATGGCCATAACCTCGCTCGGCGCCGCGCTCGTGATGAGATAGCGTTCATAGCGATTGAAACGAGAGGCGGACGCTTCCTTCCCTTTCGTTACCGGCGCAGAAGGCGCCGTTGCACACGAAAGCGCAAGGCATGACGCCGCAACAACGGCGAAAACGAATTTCATGGCATCCTCCGCGATATCAGAGCGCCTCTATCTTCTTGTCGCTGCTCTTGAGCGCCTTGAGAAGGGCGCTTTCGGCGCGGCCTACGAAGATCTCCCCCGACTCTCCGGGAGCGAACTGGGTCGCCCCGATGGCAAGCGAAACCGGCTCAGGTCCGAAGTGAAAGGCGAGCACCTCGTCGCGTATTTTCGAGGCAAGGCGCGCCGCGCGCGGCAAGTCGGTCTCAGGAAGCAGTATGCCGAAACGGTCGCTGCCGAGACGCACTATGATGTCGGTACGCCGCAGGGTGCGGCCTATGAGCTCGACGAGTATCGCCATCACTTTCTCATACTTCTCACGCCCGTGTTCCATGAGCCGGTCATGGTCCTCGATGGTGAACATGAGGAACGCGCTCGGCCGCTCGTAGCGGGCGGCGAGCATCAGGTGCTGCTGCAGGATGTAGTCGAACGCCGGCTTGGTGAGCGCGCCGCTCGGGTCGTGCGTCGCAAGGGTAAGCATCCTGTCTCTCAGGTAGAGACGCCCGAGGATGAATCCGAACACGAGCAGGATGAGCAGGGAGATGAGATTGGGGATGAAGAAGTAGAACAATTTCACGCGCCGCTCGATATCGTGCCGCATCAAAGCGATCGCCCTGATCGTTTTTCCCCATAACCGATCGCTGTCATTAAGGATCTGCCCGCGCAGATCGGGTGCGGAGCTTTTACGATACAGAAGAAGGAGACCCTTTAGGTCTCCCCAGTTCTTCTTTATTTCGTCGAGGGCATTGTTGATATCGTCATCACCGAACGATTCCGCATAATCCATCAGAAGAGAAAGAGACCGGTCCGTCTCTTCCATGCACAGATCCGCGTCTTTGTCACCGAACTCTATTTTCACGACGGCGCGCTGGATGCCGCCGAGGAGCGTATTGTGCAATCCCATCACCGAGGCATCGTCCCTAAGCAGGCTGATGCGGGAGAAGAGCAGAAGGTTGCCCGCGACAAGGAGAACCATGAGGACGAACCCGGCGATGTAGATTACCTTATGGCGCGTTTTCATGACCGTCCCCTCGAGTAAAGATCACGGTGTTAGCATAAATTCTTTTTTTCCTGTGTCAAATCACGAGCACACAACCGCAGCCTTTCGAAGAACCGGTGGCGGCGCCGTCGTCAGGCAAGGCATCGTCGGGCATCTCGCTTTCATCAGCAAGGAACAGGGAGTCGTCGGGTTGTTCCTCTCCCTCCGGCTGGACCACATGATCGGGAAAGGTTTCGTCGAAGACCTCCTCACTTCCGGCATCTTCGTCGCCGACCACTTCTTCATCGGAGTCTGTGCTTCCTTCGTCAATCCCTTCGTCGGGCATCTCTTCGCCGTCCCACGACACTTCGAGACGGTAGGCCCCTCCCTTCCGGACGCCCGCATCCGTCACATACGAATCAACGACGAGATAGTAGGTTCCCGGCTCGAGCGACTCTTCGAATGAAACATGCGCCCGGGTAATGCAGTCCGCCGGATCGGGACTCCGCAGAAGGTGTACATCGAGGTCTTCGCGCGCTTCGGGGTCGCTCCCCTCCCCTTTCGTAAGCGAGACCGACAAGACACCGCCGCTTTTCACCGTAAAGCGATAGGCGATCTCGGGCCCCTCTTCGTTGATCGCGGCGCTGTTCGGATAGTGGTCGCAGGTATAGGCGTCGAAGATGTCGGAACGGTAAAAGTAGGTGTTGCCCTCATGGACAAAGGGGAAGTTTTCAATGAGGATGGGATCATCGGCGGCCCCGGGGCCAACATCGGTCAAGGCTATCGCGATCTCGCGCCAAAAGCCGTCGCCCGCACCATCATAGGTAAGCGCCCACATACCGGTCCCGCCGGCCGGCTTCTCGGCGACGAAGGCCATCTTCTTCGCGAAGGTTTCGGGCGTGTCGAACCAGAGTTGATGCCAGCCACCGTTCTGGTAGGCCCTGTAGACCGTTTCGGACCCGGGGTCGTAAGTCGAATCGTCCATGGCAATGTTCTGGAAGGTGACCGCCGTGGCATTCGCCGTTTTGGTGCCGGGCACCGTCGCCGAGGTCGTCGGCCAATCGTAGCCGTAGTACGGGAACCCGATGATGATCCGGTCAAGTCCCGCGTTCCCGAGTTTCGCGGCATAGTCGTTGAACGAGCGCGTCACGCAGATGCCGCCCGAAGGCCATGGCGATTGCGATATAAGCGGGCTGACGGGTCCGGGATCGCCCCCCTTCCAGTGGTAATCGTAGGCCATGATGAAAAAGAGGTCAACGCCGCTCATGTCGCCGATCGCGAAGGTGTTCTGCCAGTCAACGGCCCAGAGTGCCGCCGACACTTCGAGGCTCGGTGAACGGTCATGAAAGTAGGCGGCAAGTTCGCGGAAGAACGCGGCGATCGCGGCGCTGTCGGAACCGCTCGATATCTCGAAGTCTATGTTGAGCCCGTCGGCCCCCGCGCTCGTCACCTTCTCGTAGACCAACGCAAAGAATATATTCTTCTGGGTGCCGCTGTTGACGAGAGAGAGCACCATGTCCTCGTCGAAGCCGGTGACGACGAGGTGGACTTTGACGCCGTAGGCATGCGCTTCGGCGATCGGCGCGGCGCTTGGCCAGTTGTGACAGTTTCCCAGCGCACCGTTCGTACCGAGTTCGCACGAGAAGTACGCGATATCGGTGAGCAGCGGATAGCGCAGATGCGTTGTATCGTTCGCCCAGTAGGGCAGATAACCGAACACCCGCTTCCGCACGATCGGCTCTCCTTTTTCAGCAAAACGGAGCGTGGGAGCCGTCAGATAGGTGCGTAGCGGAGAAACGGCGCGGTAGCGTTCGAGTTCACGGGCATGGATCCCCGGCATCTCCTGCGCCGCAGTGCCAAAAGCCGCAAAAAGGACGATCACGAAAACGAGCCTCACCATAAGCCACTCCTCTTTTTGAGACCTTCCTTCGCTTTGCGCAGGGTATAACGGATCCCGCCGGTCGTCAATGAGTCGATCAGTTGATACCAGCGATAGCGAAGACGATAGAACCTGCCGAGCACGCTGTGAGCGGGTGCGAACCGGTATTTTCGATCGAGATATTCCTCTTCGACGCGGCGTCGTTCATCGATCGCCGCCGCAGGCGTCTTCTGCGCTCCATGGATACGAAACCCTCCGAGGAGGCGGTCGGTACGGTGGAATCGTTCCGGTCCTTCGTTAAGCAGCAGAGCAAGGATGAGGTCATCGTCCATGAGCCGGTGGAGGTTCTCGTCGAACCTGCCGAACCGCTCGTGCGCCTCGCGTCGCCAGAAGAGCGCCTGATTGTAGGCATCGAGGTTTTCGTAGGAGAAGTGAGGCCGCCGCGCTTTGAGCGCATAATGCTTCCCGATCTCCCTTCCCTCCTCGTCTATCGTTATCCAGTTGCCGTACACCACGGTGATGTCGGGGTTCGCTTCAAAGATGCGCGCCGCCTCGGCGAAGGCGCCGGGGAGGTAAAAGTCGTCGGCGTTCATCCAGCCGAAGATGTCGCCGGTCGCCTGCGCAAAACCTTTGTTCAGCGCATCCGACTGGCCGTGGTCCGGCTCCGAAACGAAACAAGTTACGAGCGCACCGAACCTCCTTACGACCTCCGCCGTCTCGTCGGTCGAACCGCCGTCGCGGACGATGACCTCAACCGCCGGATAGTTCTGCTCCGCGATGGAGCGAAGCGTCTCACCAATGAATCTCCCTTGGTTCAGCGACGGAATGACGATGGAGAACCGGAGCACCCTTCTCTCCTCAGGTAACTTTGGCGGAATACTAGCGCAGAAAATTCAAAAAAGCACTAAAACAGAAGAGCGCAGCCGCAGCCGCTCC
>CAYNMQ010000177.1:0-4377 GCA_964398245.1 uncultured Spirochaetales bacterium
CGCCACAAGACCCAGACGGGCGGCGCCGGCCAGTGCGCCGAGGTGCATCTGCGCATCGAGCCGAACCCGAACGGCTTCGAGTTCGTCGACGCCATCGTCGGCGGCGTGATTTCGAACCGTTTCATCCCCGCCGTGGAGAAGGGCGTCCGCGAGGTCATGGAGGAAGGCGTCTTCGCCGGCTACAAGTTCATCAACTGCAAGGTCACCCTTTTCTTCGGCAAGGAGCATGAGGTCGACTCCAGCGAGATAGCGTTCAAGATCGCCGCTTCCATGGCCTTCAAGGACGCCGTCATGAAAGCGAAACCCGTTCTGCTCGAGCCGATCTACCTTGTCGAGGTAGAGGTGCCGGACGAGTACGCCGGGGCGGTCATCGGCGCCATCTCGAGTCGTCGCGGAAAACCGCAGGGCATGGACTCGCGAGGCAGGAATCAGGTGGTCAAGGCGCTCGTCCCGCTCAAGGAACTGCATGGGTACAGCACTCAGCTGCGTTCCATGACCAACGGCCGCGGCGCCTACACCATCAAGTTCAGTCATTACGACCCGGTGCCCCCCGACATTCAACAACGCATCATGGACGAATATCAAAAGTCCCGTTCGACGCAAGGGTAACGCCACCATGGGGACACCTTTCTCGCCCTCATGTTCTCTTGGGGCGCCGCGGTGGGCGTTCCTCTTCTTTGCGCTGTTCATTCTCACGGTCGGTTCCTGCAGGAAACAGGAGGATCTGTCGCAAGAGGGTGCCGGTTCAGGGGAGACCGGCGAGGAGATATACCGCGTGGAGATCGGCTCTTCCCCGATCATCGGGAACCGCAACGCTCCGGTCACCGTCATCAACTTTTCCGACTTCGAATGCCCGTTCTCAAAACGGGTCTTCGAGGAGATGGGGCGGTTGCTCCAACAGCACAGCGGCGACATCGCCTATGTGTATAAGCATTTCCCCCTCGCTCCTCACCGACAGGCGCGCCGCGCGGCGAAGGCGGCCATAGCGGCCAACCGTCAAGGGAAGTTCCCTGAAATGTATCGCATCATCTTTGAGAACAATCAGGAGATAAGCGAGGAGAACATCTTTCTCTGGGCGGAAAAGATAGGCCTCGACCGGGAACGCTTCGAGAAAGATTTCAAGGGATCTGACGGGGACCGTCTCCTCCAAGAGGATATCACCGCCGGTAACATCTTCGGCGTACGAGGGACGCCTACCCTGTTCATCAACGGCCGCCGTTTCTCGGGAGCGAATCTCGCCCAGATCGAACGCGCCGTCACCGAAGAGATAGCCCATGGCAAGAAGTTGCAGAAACAAGGAGTGCCTGACGCTTACGCAGAGATAACCAAGAACGGCCGGACACGCTACACGCCGCCCAAGCGGCCGGCGCCCGTGATCCCAAAAGACATTTATGCGATCGAACCCCCCGCATTCGCTCCGCTGTGGGGACCCCACGACGCGCCGATCACCGTCATTTTCTTCGGCGACCTCGAGTGCCCGTTCAGCGCTCGTTTTCACGAGACATTGGAGGCGCTCAAAAAGGAGTTCGACGGCAAGATCCGTGTCGCGTTCGCGCATCTTCCCCTCAAACTCCACCCGCATGCCGTTACGGCCGCAAAGGCGACGATCGCCGCCGGCCGTCAGGAGAAGTTCTGGGAATTCCTGTCCCGCCTTTTCACCGACCAGCCGCTCTGGAAGAAAGAGGACGCCAGTTTCGACCAGTCTCTTGACGCGCTGGCCCAGGAACTGGGGATAGATGCCGCCCGTTTCCGGAAGGACATGGAAGATCCCCGCACGATGGAGGTCATCCATCGCGATCTTGCTCTCGCGGATATCCTCGGTGTCCGCGGGACACCGGGCGTTTTCATCAACGGACGCTACGCAAGCGGCGCCTTCCCTCTTGAAAGTTTTCAAGTGGCTATCCGTGAAGAACTCGAACGCGCGAAGCCTTTTATCGAAAAGGGTCTTTCCGGAGACGCACTCTACGCCGAACTTATAAAAGGCGGCCGCGCTTCTCTCGCCGACGACCATCCTCCCAGCGAAGACCCTGCGATGATCTATCGCATAAGGCTCTCCAATCATGAACCGACGCTCGGGAAGAAAGACGCGCCGGTCGTCATAGTGGAATTCTCCGACTTTCAATGCGCTCCCTGCGCGGCGGCGGCGGCGGCGGCGGATGCCATCGGAAAAGAGCACGGCGACCGGGTGAGGATCGTCTACAAACACTTCCCGCTCTTCCAACATGCGCAGTCAGAGGAGGCGGCCCGCTTCGCGCTGGCGGTGAAACGACTTTCGGGCGACGACAAATACCGCATCGCCCGGAGAAGACTTTTCGACGCTCAGTCCGAGTGGGGAACGAGCACCGACACCAACGCATTATTTGAACGCTACGCGAAAGACATGGGACTTGATTGGGGGAGAATACATGCCGAGATGGCGTCGGCGGCTCTCACCGAACATCTCGCCGAGGACCGCGCCGAGGCTGCGAAGAACGGGATCCGAAGCGTTCCTGTCTTCTTCGTCAACGGAAAGAAGCTCAGCGGGCCGCGTATAACAGAGCAACTCAAAGCGCTGGTCGCTGACCTGTTGAAAGAAAAACCGGGGAAGTGAGAGAGCCCGGGAGCGGGATAACGGCGCCTATTCCTTAAGCGCCTTCTTCGCCTTCTTGTAGTACTTTCCTTCGGGATCGGCGTATTTGAGAACTTCGCGGAATTTATCCTTCGCCGCCTCGGGATCGGACTCCTTCAGCCCCAGCGCCTCCATGTAGCGCGCCTTCGCCTTTTCTTCGTCATAGGAACCGCCGCCCGATGAGGACGAGGAACCCGACGAGGCGAACTCATCCTCCGCGGCGCCCCCTTTCTTGGTCGCGCCGCCGCCCGTTGCCTTGCCGAGATCGGCCAGCTCGTCCTTGAGTTTCCCGCCCGATATCTGTTTGTCGAAGACCAGCGCCTTCTTGCCCTCTTTCTTGTCGTACGCCGCTTTGAATTTCTTTATCTTCTCCAAAAGGTCCTGCGCCTTCCTTTTGACCGCCGCATCCGAAGCGCCGGCTATGAGCTCCAGCTTCGTGATGGCGCCATCAAAATCCTTGGAGACATAGGTGTCTATCGCGCTCTGGATATCGTCCATCGTGTAATCGCCCTTCGCGACAACCGCCGGCTTGGGTTCCGGAGGTTTCTTCACCACCACGGGCGGCTTGGGAGCCTCTTTTATCTTTCCCTTGCTGATGAGCTCCTGCTTGCGTTTTTCGCGTTCCGCCTCTTCCTTTTTCTTTTCCTCCTTTTCCTTTGCGACGGTGGTCTGGATCGTCTCTATCTTTTGGGCGCTCACCTGTGTCTTGATGGAAGCCATGAGCTCATTGGCCCGTTTGTTCGCGGGGTCATCCACCAGCAGAGCCGATATTTTTCGGATCGCGTCATCTATCTTGTTGACCTTGATAAGATCCTCTATGTCGGTTATCTGCCATGCAATGAGACGCTCCTTCCCTACCAACGCGACAACCTCGGGATAGAAGAGCGAATCGTCGGGTATAAGCTTCAGGTAGCGCGCCGCCTCGTCTATCTTGTTTTCATCAAGGAGACGCTTTCCCTGTTCGAAGTTCTTGGCGTTTTCCTTCTCCTTGCTCACCATCTTGAATTTCTTCGTCAATTCCCGTTCCTTGACCCCCGGGAACTTCGCATAGAAGTCGGAAATGGCCTTTTCGGCATCCGAGAAGCGGCGCTCTTCGATGAGCTGGTCTATTTGATCGACCTTGTCTTCCTGTTCGAGTTTGAGTTGCAATTGTTTCTGTTGCTGTTGCTGCGTGTAAAAGAGGTAGGCACCGCCACCGCCGACGATCAAAATAAGCAATATCGCCACCCACGCCACGATAGGAGACCGCGCCTTGGTAACGATCTCGCTCTCTTCGGCCGCCTTGATCCCCTTACGAGAATACTTCTCCTTCAAAGTGGAGTTGAGAATCTCGAACCGGATGGTGCGCGCACCGGCGGTGATGAGATCGCCGTCGAAAAGGACGGCGGAGATCTCCTTCTTGCCGTTCACCCGGATGCCGTTCCCGCTCCCGAGATCCTCCACCTTGAAACCGTCGGTGTCCCGTATGATCTTGAAATGCTTACGGGAAACAGATATGTCGCTGAGAACGAAGTCGTTGTCGAGGCTGCGTCCCACAATGATCTCATCGCGGGTGAGATCAAGCGTCTTTCCCTCGTCCTTACCGTCGATGACCACCACGCGGGCATCGGCGTTCTGCCCCGAGAGTGAGGCAAGGTCGATGATGGCGGTCTTCTCCGCCTCCATCCCTTCGTTCTCCTCCTCCTCGCTCACAGCGGAAGAGACGGCGGGCGGCGCCGGGGGCTTCGTCGCCACGGGTGGCGGCGGTGGCGGCGGCGGGGTCTGCGAAG
>CAYNMQ010000178.1:0-2123 GCA_964398245.1 uncultured Spirochaetales bacterium
GCTTCTTGTAGCGGGCGACGACCTGTTTCTCGGCGAGAATCTTCATCCCCTCTTCGCCCGAAGGGCCGATCGCGACGAACTGTTTTCCGTCGACGAAGGTGCCACGGTATTCGAACCCGTCTATTTCGACCTGCTTCACCTCGCCGTTCTTCACCCGGTTGAGGAAGGTGGACATGTCAACCTCTTCGACGGCCCCCTGCTGAGAGAGTTTCGAAAGGTTGAATATGACGAACAGGGCGGCGAGGAGCACGCCCCAGATAATGAGGCTCTTATAGTTGATCTTCATGCCGCGATTTCCTCCGGCGTTTTTTCAAACCGCTTCATTATAGTGGCCGATGATGATTTTGCAATTCTTTCTTCGACGGGAAGGAGCGGTGAGCCGCCCTTAATCCTCCTCGCCGCCTGAAGGCTTTCCGGGAACGATGATGGCGACGCGCTGGGTGTCGAGGACCGTTCCGGTCACCTGATCCACGACATCTATGTAGGCGATGAAGAGCTTCGCCTCGGTCGTCTGCGGTTCGTAGCAGATGTCGTTCTCGGCGTGGACGGTGAAACGCAGATGAGAACCTTCCTTGGAGGGATTCGAGGTGCCTGCCGCGAAGTTGCTGAAGCCGTTGTTGTAGGAAGCGCCGTTGTAGGCGGCCGGCTGGGCGCCCGGCGTACAGCTCTTCTCCGGCTCCGCCGGCGGCGGCACGAACTCGAGCGAATCTACGCGTTTGAGGAAGCAGGCGGTGTCGGGGGTGTTGCCGTCGCCGTCGTCCTTGGGGGCGGTATAGACATTGAAGGTCGTGTACTTGATGATGGCGTCTATGCCGTCGACGACCGAGGTGCCAAGACTGCTCCCGTCCTCCGGTATCTGGTAGCGCAGCGTGCACCGGCCGCCCGATGGAGCGACCGCGCCGCCGTTCAGCGTGCAGCACATGTCGGCGCCGCAGCGCCAGGTCGTTTCTCCGGTCTTGAAGGCGCATACCGGGACCTGAGCGCCCGTCGAGTTCGAGATGTCGGTGAGCTGGGTCGCCGCGGTGGTGTCATATTCGGTCGAAAGGGCCGACTGCACGGTGATGACACGGATGCCAAGTTTAACAAGCGCGTTCACGGCATCGTCCCGCGAGTGGTGCCCTGTTCCACCGTAATCGGCCGGGACATGGCTCGGCGCGTCGGTGACATGGACCGCGATGGGGAGCGCCTCGGGGCGGAAGCCGACGCCGCCTTTCCCTCCGCCGGTGTATGCGGCGATGGTCTGCGTTTCATTGCAATCGCCGCTGCAACCACCTCCAGAGGCGGTTATTGTGAAGGTTCCGCCGGCGCCGGTGGCAAGTTGATAGAGCGCCTCATAGCCCGACTCCTGAAAGTCGTCGCCGTTGCCGAGTGTGAGCGAGTTCACGGCGCTCTGCGCAACAGAAGCGTCGGTCGTCGGACTCTGGACCAATTTCCACGGGAGATCGCTTCCGCTGCCGAATCCGCAGACGGGGAAATCGTCGAAGTAGGAGACGCCGAATGCGCTGTCGGCGACGCGCGCCTTCGCCTCGGCGATAATGGTTTGTAATCCCGATTTGATGTTCGCTATCTCACCTCCCATCGAGCCGGTGGTATCCACATTGAAGTGAACATCGGCCTTCTGCACCGTCGGGGTGAAGGAGAGCACATCGGTCTGCTCGGGTTCCTGATAGGGAAGGACGAAATAGAATTCGAAGATATCCTTGACCCCCTGCGCCGGATCGCACAGGTCGGAGCCGACCGCCCGCTCGGCGAGGTCGGTGTAGCCGTCCTCATCGGTGTCGGCAAAGAGGCGTGAGTCTTTCCCGAGGGTGTCGCACATCTGCTCCTGTCCGTCGGCAAGCCCGTCGTTGTCGCTGTCGCCGTCGCGGAAGTCGTAGTGGCCGTCGCCATCGGAGTCGGCGCAGGGAAGAGAAGGACACTCGATGCCGTCGGCTATCCCATCGCCGTCCGAGTCGTCGTCCCAATGATTCGGTAGTCCGTCGCCGTCACCGTCCTTGTTGCTTTCAAAGAGGTCAGGAACGCCGTCGTTGTCGCTGTCGAGGTCGAGGTAGTCGGGTGTGCCGTCGGCGTCGTAGTCAGGGCGGGGCATGTGGGGGCACTAGGTGCTATCGGGGGGGGCGTCA
>CAYNMQ010000178.1:2139-4298 GCA_964398245.1 uncultured Spirochaetales bacterium
TGGGTGTCCCCGTCGTGGTCGGTGTCGCGTTAGTGCGGTGTGGCTTAGCCGTCGGCGTCGCCGGTCCCCTCGACTCTGTCCGGTATCCAATCGTTGTCGCTGTCGGTGTCCTTGAAGTCGGGAGTGCCATCCTTATCGGTGTCCACCGGTATCCCGTTCGGCGCTTCGGTGGTATCGGGAATGCCATCGCCGTCGCTGTCGTCGTCGAGGTAGTCTGGCGTGCCGTCGCCGTCGGTGTCGCCGGTTCCCTCGTCGCCGTTCTTTATCCCGTCGCCGTCGGCGTCCTCGTTGTCCCACGGGGTCGGGTTGTCGTTGTCAATGTCTTGGTCGTTGGGTGGCACATAGTCGTCAGAGGGAACGAAGTCGTCCTTGGGAGTAAAATCGTCCCGCGAATCTCCGTCGTCTCCCGGTTCTTCGTCCGTGACGGCGATGTCGTCGGTGTCGCCGACCGGATCGTCAGCGCATCCGGCCAGCAGGATGCCGGCGACGAGAAACATAAAGCCATAGCGGTGTGCCTTCATGGGAGCCTCCATCCGTCCGGTGTTCCCGAACAAAAGTGTATCTGGCTAAGAAGAAAAAGCAACCGTTAGTTCTTCTTTACGCTGATCGCTTTTTCATAGAGGGAGAGATAGGCTTTTGCGCTCGTTTCCCAACTGAAGTCTTTGCTCATCGCCGCATGGCGCATGGCGGTGATGTGTTCGGGGCGATCGTACCAGGTGCTGACCGCCCAGCCGACGACATCGTAGAGCGCTTTTTCGGACAGGTGGAGGAACTTGAATCCGGTGCCGGTGCTTGTCTTTTCATCGTACTGTTCGACCGTATCGGCCAATCCGCCCGTCTCCCGGACGATGGGCAGGGTCCCGTAGCGGAGCGAGTATATCTGGTTGAGCCCACAGGGCTCCCAGCGCGACGGCATGAGGAAGAAATCGCTTCCCGCCTCGATAAGATGAGAGAGTTCTTCGCTATAGCCGATGTAAGAGCCCGCCTTGCCCGGCAGGCGCGCCGGCAGGGTGCCGTAGAAGTGCTCGAGTCCCTTGTCGCCGGCGCCGAGGACGACGAACTGTACGGCCATATCGGCGAGAATGCGCTCGATGACGGCGGCGACCACATCGAGACCTTTCTGCTCGACAAAGCGGCTCACGACGCCGATAACGGGGATCCTTTCGTCGACCGCGAGGCCCATCGTCTCTTGCAAAAGGCGCTTCGCCTGCGCTTTGCCGCTCATATCTTTTGCCGAGTAGTGGTGAGGCACATAGGGATCGTTCTCCGGCGACCAGCGGCAGTAGTCGACCCCGTTGAGGATCCCGATGTAGCGGTCGCCCTTCGCGGCGAGGAACGGGGCCATCCCGCAGGAAAGCGGCCCAGTGCGCGTTTCCTCGGCGTAGGTCGGGCTCACGGTGTTCACCATGTCGGCGAAGTAGATGCCGCCTTTGAGGAAGTTCATGCGGCCGTGGTCCTCGAAGATCTCCGGCTTGAAGTTCTCCCACTTGAGACCGGTGTAATCCATGGTGTCGGCGCCGTAAATGCCTTGGTAGGCGATGTTGTGGATGGTGAGTACGCTCGCCGCCTTGCTGAGAATGGGGTCGTTCCAGTGCCACACTTTGAGGAACGCGGGCGCAAGCGCTGTCTGCCAGTCGTGGATGTGAACGATGTCGGCGATCCAGTAACGGTCACGCAGAAGTTGGAGCGCCGCGCGGGTGAAGAAGGCGAAACGGCGCGGGTTGTCGGGGAAATCGTTGAACCACGCATCGTGGTAGAGCCCGTCGCGTTTGAAGTAACGGTCATGTTCGATGAAATAGACGGTCACACCGTCACCGAGGGGGGCCGTCTTCACGGCGCACCACTCAAGGGTGTTGCCCATCCAGACGCCGAGTTTTTCCATGAAGACATCGAGACCGTGTTTGTTGGGGTCGACTGCTGCGTAGAGCGGATGGATGACAATGACCTCGTGTCCCAATGCGGCAAGCGCCTTGGGAAGTGCGCCGACGACATCGGCGAGTCCCCCCGTCTTGGCGAACGGAACACATTCGGAGGCGATCATCGCTATCTTCATGATATGTTCCCCAAGATCTTCTTCATCTAGTGCCTACCGGTCGCTTGTCACTGTAGCGAAGGGAGGTAAAAGGCCAAGCCTTTTTTTCTTTCAGCCCGACAACTGC
>CAYNMQ010000179.1:0-4254 GCA_964398245.1 uncultured Spirochaetales bacterium
GCGGTATCTCGAGGCCGGCGGAACGGTACTCCCCCATCTCGGCGAGCACGATGTCTATGTCTATCGTCCGGGGGGCGTTGCGCGCTTCCCGCGTGCGGCCGAGCGACGCCTCGGTCCGCGCGATGATGGCGAGCAGTTCCTCCGGGTCGTCCGGTCCTTCGACGACGGCGGCGGCATTGACGAAATCATCCTGCGGCGGCGCGTCGAGCGGCGCGGCGCGGTAGAAGGAGGAAAAGGAAAGGGTATGAACGCCGCTCCTCTCGAGCGCGCGGAGCGCCCCTTCGATCGCGCCCCGTTTGTCGCCGATATTCGAGCCGAACGAGAGGAGATACTTCACGGAAGGGCCTCCTGCGCGATGAGACGCCCCGCCTCGATGGTATCCTCCCGGGACCGGGTGACCGCGAGCCGGAACCATCCTTCCCCCTTCTTGCCGAAGGCGGTGCCGGGGGTCACCAGGAGATGCCTCTCGACGAGCAGTTTCTCGGCGAAGGCCGACGATGTCGTTCCTTCCGGCGTCTTCGCCCACAGATAGAAACCGGCGCCGGCATTGAAGAACGAAAAGCCGGCCCGCCGGAGCGCCTCGGCGAGGATGGCGCGGTTCTCGCGGTAGAACTCCCGCGCCGGCGCGACCGCCGCATCGGGGAGCTCGAGCGCCGCGATGCCGGCGTATTGGATCGGCTCGAACGGCGCCGAATCCTGAAGCCCCTTCACCTTGACGAGCGCTTGCACGAGGCGGCTGTTCCCGCAGGCCCACCCGAGGCGCCAGCCGGTCATGCCGTAGGTCTTCGAGAAAGAGAAGAACTCCACCGTTCTCTCGCGGCGGGGATCGAACTGAAGGGCGGCGGATGGCGGAGCGCCGTCGTATATCTCGCAGTACGCGCTGTCGGCGCAGACCACCCAATCGTAGCGCTCGGCATAACGGTAGAGTTTCTTGAAGAACGCCTCATCGGCGACCGCGCCGGTCGGATTGGCGGGAAAGTTGACAAAGATGAGCCGTACCCGGCGGCAGGTCTCCTCCGAGAGCAGCTCGAGCTCGGGAAGAAAGCCCTTTTCGACGGTGAGCGGCAGAGGAACCGCCGCCCCTCCCGCATGGGTGACCGCCTGCGCATACACCGGGTAGCCGGGGGCGGGAACAAGGGCCACATCGCCGGGGTCGAGGATCGTCTGGGGGAAACGGAACAGGCCCTCTTTGGAGCCGATGAGCGCCGTTATCTCGTGATCGGGATCGAGCGAAACGCCGAACCGCCGCCGCATCCATGTCGCGATCGCCTGCCGTAAGGGAGCTATCCCGTTATAGGAGGAATAGTGGTGCCGTTCAGGGTGCCCCGCCTCCCCGCGAAGCGCCGCGACCGCCGCGTCGGGGGCCGGGATGACGGTGTCGCCGATGGAAAGGTCTATGATACGATGCCCCAGCGCTTCCATCTCCCGCCGGCGCCCGAGGATGCCGGCGAAAGGATATGCCGGTTGAGAAACGATACGCTGAGCGATGCGCACCATCGTCAGTCCCCGAAGAGCGGCAGATTGTCTATGAGACGGGTCGCGCCGAGGCGTACCGCGGCGAAGAGGCGTGAGCGGTTCATAACGAAAGAGGTCCGCTCGAGCGTATCGGCATGCCGGATCTCGAAGTAGTCTATCGCCGCGTCGGGGATCTCCTTAAGAAGAAGGGCGCGCCCCTCTTCCTCGAGCCTCTCGACCGGAAGCGCGATGCGGTCGAAACGGACCTGCTCGGCCCGCTCGCAACATTGCCGCATGACCCGGTGGATCGCCGGCGCTTTCGAACGCTCTTCGGGAGAAAGGTAACGGTTGCGGCTCGAAAGAGCGAGGCCGTCGGGCTCCCGCACCGTCCGGACCGGCACGATATCGATAGGAAAGGCGAGGTCGGCGACGAGCCGTTTGATGATGAGCAGTTGCTGATAATCCTTTTCGCCGAAGAAGGCGTGGGTCGGCCGCACGAGGTTGAAAAGTAGGGTGACCACCTGCGCGACGCCGTCGAAGTGACCCGGCCGGTGAGCCCCGCAGAGAATGCCCGACAGACGCGCATCGACCGTCACTTTGACGAGCGGCTCATCGGGGTACATGACCGAAACCGGCGGAACGAAGACGACCGCCGCTCCCGCCGCTTCGCAGAGCGTGAGGTCTTCCGTTTCGGTCCGTGGATACTTCGCAAAATCCTCGTTCGGACCGAACTGCCGCGGGTTGACGAAAATAGAGACCACCGTCGCGTCGGTCGCTTTCACCGATTCCTCGATGAGACGCCGATGCCCCTCGTGGAGCGCCCCCATAGTGGGGACGAACCCTACGCGGCCGCCAAGCGCCTCTCTCGCGCGCCGCAACTCGGCGGTCGTCCGTACGATCTGCATGACCTTCTCCTTATATCGTTAACATCGGAAGACCATATAGCAGAAATCGACGGCAAAAAAAAGTTCTGTCCGCGCGCCGGCCATCTTTTACCGAAACAATAGTTGTGATGTCTGAAAGTTATCGCCGGACGCTTATGAACAGATGTCATATTCGCGGCTCGATTTATGCTTGAGGTGGAAAAGTGCCGAAAGGAGCGGCGCTTTTAGGACAAATGACGGAGGAAAAGAAATGACGAGCGGATGCAAGTTCATCGGTATGCGCGATGTTCTCAAGAACATCTACGCACTCGAAGCCTTCCTCCTCGGGAGATTCAACATCTGTCTCAATGAAACCATGGTGTTATGCATGCTCGAGCAGGGGACTGAACGGAGTACGAAACTCGCCCAGATGCTCGGCGTCACCTACTCGCTCATGTCACGGACGCTCGCCGCTTTGGAGAAAAAGGGGCTCGTCAATCGCAGGATCGGCGAGACCGACAAACGCGAAATGTACTTCACTTTGACAAAAAACGGCAGAGACCTGCTGACAAAAATTGTCGAAGAGTACGATTTTCGCGAATTCGTGAAGGCGTGCAAAAAGGTCGGCTGACCTCTTACGGCTACTCTTCCGCTTTCAGGATCCCGGGGACGACATTCGTCGTTCCCCAGCGGAAGTTGTCTATGAGCACCATCGAGTCGAGAATGTGATCGCCGAGGTCCCATATCGCAAGACGCAAAACGATGGTCTCGCCGGGGACGACATTGCCGCGCACCGTGAGCCAGCCGGTACCACCGTTCGAGGCGAAACCGGTTCCCGCGAGTTCGTCGGTCCCTTCACAGGAGGTGACTGCCCATCCGCTGCCGCTCGTGTTCACGCACTGGGTAAAGAGCCCCGCCGGCGCAAGGTTGACGCCGACCGCATTCCCCTCGAAGACCGCGAGATTCTTGTCGAGCGGATTCTTGAACTGTTCGTTGGTCGTGGTGAATGAACTGTCGAGGAGAACGACGAAAAGATCGTTGTATTGACTGCACACATAGTTGGGATACTCGGAGGAAAGGAAGTAGATGTCGAACGAGAATGAGCGAGCGGTTGACGGAACATCTATCTCCAAGCGAAGCATGACACCGTCGTTGGTGTTGCCGGTCGCCCCTACCGTGCCACACGCCGGAGAAGAAGGATAGGCGTTGCCGTTCGCGGTGTACCAGTCCGAGGGGGGCGTTGAGGTCGTCGCTTGATCGAAGCTGGTGTTGTTCGGCGGGTTGAGCGCCTGCCCGCTGGAAAGAGCCAGCATCTTATCGCTCTGAAGCGGCACAATGACATCCCCGAGCGCCGGAAGCATCGCATGCCCGTTCACATTCACACCGACGGCGCCGCTCGGAAGCAGTATCTCCGCTTTGGGAACTCCCATACAGAGACCGATCGCTTTGGCGTAGTCGTAGGGATCCTTCGAGGCGATGAGCAGCTCTGATTCACACTCGGCCGGTCGTTCGGTGCAGGTCGAGGTATCCCAGCCGGAGCAATCGTTCTTGCAGTAGGCCTTGCCGCCGCTGAAGGCGAGCGGATCGATGTCGACACAATTGGCAAGCCCGCCGTCACAGACCTCCAGCCCTTCCTTTGTCCCGTTGCCGCACTCGGAGGGCTCTATTTCGACGCATCCCTCGACGGCGTAGGCGGTGCAGGACTGGTTGCAGAAGGCGGTCCCGCTCTGGTATTTCTCCGGATCGAGCGTCGCGCAGGCGATCGTGTCGCCATCGCATGCCTCCGGCCCCTCTTTTACCCCGTTGCCGCAGGTGTGCGGGACCTCCTGACAGGTGCTCGTGTCCCAACCGAGGCAGTTGTCCTGACAGTAGGCCTTGCCACCGCTGTACCACTCGCTGTTGATGTCCACGCAGTTAGCGAGGACCCCGGTGCTCT
>CAYNMQ010000180.1:0-491 GCA_964398245.1 uncultured Spirochaetales bacterium
TGACGATGGAACGATCATCACCGATGATGGGGTCGTGTGGCCCGATGACGATACGGTGGTGAATTCCTGTGGGACCAATGCCGACTGTGCGCCGACCGAATACTGCGCCAAGCCCGACGGCACCTGCATGGCCTACCTCGCCGGTACCTGCGAGACGCGGCCGCAGATATGTCCGCCGCTTTACGCTCCGGTGTGTGGCTGTGACGGCGTGACCTACGGGAGCAAGTGCGATGCGGCGGTCGCCGGGGTCAATGTGGACTATGAGGGCGAGTGCAGTACGGAGCCGGGATGCTACGAAGATGCCGACTGTGACCCCAACGGTACGATATCGCAGTTTTGTCTCTTTGAGG
Source organism: uncultured Spirochaetales bacterium (assembly GCA_964398245.1). Lineage (GTDB taxonomy): Bacteria > UBP6 > UBA1177 > UBA1177 > JAKLFG01 > CALITV01. Next base: position 351 of record CAYNMQ010000180.1, read on the forward strand.
TGGGTGCCTGCGCCGGACCGGGAACCTGTAGCGACTATCCGATCGACTGTCCGCTGATCATCGATTTTGTCTGTGGCTGTGACGGAAACACCTATGACAACGCGTGTCTTGCGGCCAAGCAAGGCGTGTCGGTGATGTACG
>CAYNMQ010000180.1:501-4249 GCA_964398245.1 uncultured Spirochaetales bacterium
CTCCACCCCCTACATCCACAACCCACACGCCTCTATGAGCGAGCCCGATGCCCACATAACGGTGGTGACCGATAACGGAGATGTCGAGTTCCCGACCGCTGACCTCGTGACGAGAACCACCTTTGGCACCTACCCCAATAATGGCGTGTATCTTCGCACCACTTTCTACGGGATGACCGATGATGGGAGCAAGATAGAGTTTCAACTTACCGTATATCAATCCGGATTTTCGGTCCCCAAGACATTCACGCTCGATGGGGTGGAGAACTATGCGCGGTGGAGTCGGGCGGGGAATGTCGTGGTCGGGAACCTGACAGGGCAGGTGACCTTACAGCAGTATCAGCGGAATTACCAAGGGGTCATCACCTTGATAGAGATAACCGGCGACCAGCTCACCTTCGTGCCGAACTGATTCTTTTCAGGCGACTTTTCTTTTAGAACAGCCAGCCCGTCCGGTAGGGGACGGTTCTGACATCAATCTCATCGGGATTCCACGCCTGCACCGTCGGTGCGGCGGGGCAGGTCTTGTCGCGGAGCATCGAAAGGGCCGCCCGGAGCGATGCTTCGGCGGGGTCGCCGAAATCGTGCGTCACATCGTCCTCGGCGGCGCAGTCGGCGGGAAGTCCCTCGTAGTAGTCGCCATAGCCTTCGGCGTTCGCCAGTTTGAAGGTGATCGGAACGAGCGTATAGTCGCAGTGGTTCATCGGGTTCATGCCGACCGGTTTGCCATAGGTCTTGTTGCCGATGATGAGCACCTCTATGAAGGGACGGAGGCCGTTGATGACCACCTCGGAGGCCGAAGCGGTGCCGCCGGTCGTGATGAAGGCGACCCGCGTGAGTTCGAGGCTCTGGCTGTAGTCCTTGAAGTGGTAGTCGCTGTTGTAGTCTTGATGTTTGTCATTGTAGGTGAGGCGCGTGAAGAGTTCTCCTTTGAGATCACCGCCAGAGATGAGGCTCGCAAGGTGCTCGGCGCCGTCGATCCAGCCGCCGCCGTTGTAGCGCAGGTCAACGATGAGATCGGTAATGCCTTTCGCCTTGAACGCGGCGAATGCCTCGTCGAGTTCGCCGTTAGTCGAGTTGATGAACGACTTGAGCATGAGGTAGCCGACATTCCTTCCGCCGTCATCGAGCACTGCGGTCTTGTAGATGGATGGCGCCGTCACTTCACCGGCATAGAGAACGAGTGTTTTCTCCTCGCCGTTCTCTTCGACCACATACTCGATGGGGATGTCCTTTTTGTCCTCGGGACGCGAGGTGACTTCGCTCCAAAGGTTGTTTTCCTCGATCTCTTGAATGGTGTAGCCATCTATCTTCACGATCCGCTGGCCGCGGCGCATGCCGGCAAGGTCGGCAGGTCCACCGGGGATGACGAGCGTCACATAGACGACATACTCGGGAAGTTTCCGGAAGCCGAATCCGAATCCATAGTACTTCCCGGCATAGTAGTCGTCGTGATCCTCCTTCTTGGAGATGTAACTGAAGCGGTCGGCGCTGTATTTGAGGGAGCGTAAGAAGTCACCCGGTTCGCTCCAGCCGCGGAAGTCTATGTCAGTGGCGAGTTGATCGTACCAGAGATACATGTCCCACATCGTGTCGAGGATCCAGAGGTTGATATCGTCGAGCGAGCACTCGGCGAGCGCCGGCTTGTGCTCCGGCATCCCCGCGGGGTTGTTCTCCCAGTCATAGCCGTTCCCCGGTCCGTAATAGGAATCCTTGCCCCATGTAGGAATGCCGGTGATGTCGTTCTCGCACGAAAGGAAGAGAAGGCTGAAACACCATGCCGCTACGATCCATCGTTTCATGGAAACCTCCCGTGTTGTCACCGAAGACATCGTATCACAGGGGAGGCGTTTGTCAAAGGGAAGGTCCCGTTACCTCGTATAGAGCGGGGTGATGTCTATCGGGATGTCCTTGAGTTTTTCGAGGGCGTCGAGGATCTCCTTGCCGGGATGCGCCCACTTCTTGACGAAGGCTGCCGCCTCGTCGGGGGTCGCCGCCGCTTCGATGCGGCACAGTTCCTCCAGCAGGTCATCGGCTGCTTTCGCGAAGTTCGCGTCGTGGGTGACGAACGAGCCGTCGGGTTTCACCTCGATGACGCCGTGCTCCTTCATCCAGTTGAACTCTATCACATTGGCGCCGCCGTGCGCCTCGTGGACGCCGAACCGCATCGAGCGGAAGAGGCCGGCGAAGAACGAATCGAGCATCTGCCGCGTCCCGAACCGCGGAATGCCGTAGTTGCCGCCCGCCTTGAGCAGAAGCACGAGCCCGCCGGTGTCAGCCTTCGCCTCCTCTATCGTGGTGTAGGCCGCGCCGATCGCCTGCGCCGCCTTCGTTCCATCGGCACGGTAGGCGGGACCGAGCCCGTGGCTCACCTCGTGCATGAGGACGAAGTAGAAGTAGGGGTCGAACTCGGCGGTGATGCGGCCGTCCGAAATCCGCTTGGCGATGACCGCGGTGCAGGTGCGGAACTTCGCCTGCATGATGTTGTAGATCATCACCTGCTTCCAGCCCACATTGCCGCGTACCCACGGGTCGTTGGGCAGGTTGAAGGCGCTCGTCATGATGCCGTGGTAAGCCTCGCCCGCCGCGTAGAGTTCGTGCGCCACCACCATCGGCGCCATCCCGCCGACCGCCGGCTGGGCGCCCGCCGGCATTGGAAAGAGGGCGGCGAGTTTGTCGAGGTTCTTCTCGATTTCTTTCAGTTGTGACCCTCTTTCGTGGTCAACCGCCAGCAGGAACCCTTCGTACATCGCCTTGAGACCAAGAAGCCCGTCGGCATAGACCTCGAACGGGCCGAAGACCACCTCGAGCGGCGCGTCGGTGAGGCGTACCCACTCTGCCTCGGTGTCGCGGTAGTTGCCGGTCAGCAGTCCCTCGGCGCGGTTGAGGAGGTACTTTTTCAAACCGGCGTGCTTGATGAGTGCCGCCGCCTTCTTGATATGTTCGGCGAGCCGTTCGAGATCGGCGCGATAGTATTCATGATAAGGGATGGCAACGAGCTTGCCATTCTGTTTCCGTACCACGGTGTAGGTGTCGCGCAGTTTCTCCTGCTCTTCGGAAGATGCCTCTGCAAAGGCCTTTTCGAGAGCCGCGGTATCCATTCCTTCGGGGTAGAATGCGCACCCTTTCGCGCGGTCGGGAAGGTCTTCGGGATAGACGGTCGCATAGTCGCTCAGTTGATCCCACGGTCCTTGGAAGCGGCGGTAGAAGCGTTTCTTCTCTTCGTCGCCGCTCGCCATCACCTTCTTCCAGACCTCGGGCAGTCGCTCGTCCTGCTGGCGGCGGTAGATGTCGCTCACGACATCCATCGCGGCAATGAGATGCGGCAGGGCGTCGCGGATGTCATCGGAAAGCAGGCTCAGGTCATAACCAACCTCGATCTCCTTGAATTTGTTCAACACTTCTTTCGCGCGGCTCATGGGATCCCTCCTCCGGTGATTGTCGGCTCCGAAAAAGATAGCGTGCGGAGTGAGGGAAGTCCATTTTTCTTGCCAAAGCGTCGGAGGACGGATAAGGTCTCCGGCGAGTGAACACCGTGATCCTTCAGGAGGTCGTCATGAAAGTCTTCGTGCTCAACTGCGGCAGTTCGTCCATCAAGTACCAACTGTTCGACATGACCAACGAGAGCGTCATCGGCAAGGGTATCGCCGAGAAGATCGGTCTGCCGATGGGTATCGTCTCTCTCAAAGTGGAAGCGAGCGGCGAGAAGGTCGAGCGGGAGGTCCCGCTTCCCAATCACGAAGCGGCG
>CAYNMQ010000181.1:0-4242 GCA_964398245.1 uncultured Spirochaetales bacterium
CCCCCCCGTTACAAGCGCCCCCGTTTTTGTTTTTATGCAATCGATAACAGGAGAAACAGGGGAGAAACAAGGATGCCGACGATCAATCAGTTGGTCAGAAAAGGCCGAGAGGCGGCGCGCTACAAGAGCAAATCGCCAGCGCTCGCTTCATGTCCGCAACGCAAGGGGGTGTGTGTCCGCGTCTACACGACGACGCCGAAAAAGCCCAATTCGGCGCTTCGGAAAGTCGCGCGTGTCCGCTTGACGAGCGGATTCGAGGTCACCTGTTACATCCCCGGCGAAGGGCATAATTTGCAGGAACACAGCGTTGTCCTCGTGAGAGGCGGCCGCGTAAAGGACCTTCCGGGCGTCCGCTATCACATCATCCGCGGCGTCCATGATACCGCCGGAGTGGAAGGGCGGCGTCAGGGCCGCTCCAAGTACGGCGCCAAACGGCCTAAGTAACAGGGAGGACGATATGCCGAGGAAAGCGTTCGTGACCCGTAGAGAGATCCTTCCCGATCCGAGATACGGCGAGGTGCTCATTCAGAAGTTCATCAACAAGGTGATGTGGGAAGGTAAGAAGTCGATCGCCGAGCGGATCGTGTACGACGCGATCGAGAAGGCGGCGAAGGGAAAGAGCGACGGTCCGATCGAGATGTTCCGCCGCGCGCTCGAGAATGTGCGCCCCAAGGTCATGGTCAAGTCGACCCGCATCGGCGGAGCGAACTATCAGGTCCCGATGGAGGTCACTCTCGAAAAGAGCCAGTCGATCGGCATGAAGTGGATCATCTCTGCGGCCCGCGCCCGTTCGGAGAAGGGGATGATGGAGAAACTCGCGGCGGAGCTCGACGACGCATACAACAAACGGGGCAACGCGTTCAAGAAGATGGACGAGACCCATAAGATGGCAGAGGCAAACAAGGCGTTCGCGCATTTCAAGTGGTAAGAACAGCGGTTCGACATGGCGGTCAAGGAAAAGAACATAGCGCTCGCCGACATCCGGAACATCGGGATAGCGGCGCATATAGACGCGGGGAAGACCACGACCACCGAGCGCATACTGTTCTATACGGGGGTTTCCTACAAAATGGGTGAGGTGCACGAAGGGACCGCCGTGATGGATTGGATGGATCAGGAACAGGAGCGCGGCATCACCATCACAAGCGCCGCGACGACCTGCTACTGGAAGGGGAAACGCATAAACATCATCGATACGCCGGGCCATGTGGACTTCACGGTGGAAGTCGAGAGATCCCTTCGGGTCCTCGACGGCGCGATCATCGTTTTCTGCGCGGTGGCGGGCGTCCAGCCCCAGAGCGAGACGGTGTGGCGCCAGGCCGATCGTTATCGGGTTCCCCGGCTGGTATTCATCAATAAGATGGATCGTATCGGCGCCGACTTCGATGCCGTCGTCGCCATGATCCAGGAGCGTCTCGGCGCACGCGCGGCGGCGGTGCAGATCCCCATCGGTTCGGCCGAGAATTTCGTCGGGGTGGTGGATGTCGTAGAGAGGGTCGCCTACTATTACGATAACGATATTCTGGGTGCGAAGTACCGCGTCGAAACGGAGATCCCCGCCTCCTTGAAGGACGCGGTGGAACAGGCGCGGGAAAAGCTCATCGAAGCGGCGAGCGAATTCGACGAAAACCTTCTCAAGAGCTACCTCGAAGGTCATGACCCCGAGCCGGCGGCGATAAAGACGGCGATCCGGAAAGGGACGCTCGGTTCGGCCCTCTTCCCGGTGCTCTGTGGCGCGGCCTTCAAGAACAAAGGCATTCAACCGCTCTTGGACGCGGTGGTGGACTACCTGCCGGCTCCCGACGATGTGCCGGCGGCGGTGGGGACGCACCCGAAGACCGGAAAACCGCAGGAGCGCCATGCCCACGATAAGGAGACGAGCGCGCTCATCTTCAAGATAATGAACGACCCCTATGTGGGCGATCTCAACTATGTGCGCATCTATTCAGGCGAGATAGAGACCGGCCAGATGATCTATAACGCGACGGCGGATCAGCAGGAACGGGTCGGTCGCCTGCTTCGGATGCATGCCAACCGGCGGGAGGACATAGATGTCATCCGCGCGGGGAACATCGGCGCGATAGTCGGGCTCAAGAGCGCTTCGACGGGGGCCACCTTGTGCGACAAGGCGCACCCGAAAGTGTTCGAGCCGATGGTCTTCCCCGAACCGGTCATTTCGGTCTCGATAGAGCCGCAGACCAAAGCGGATGAAGAGAAACTCGGGTTTTCTCTCCAGAGGCTTTCGAAAGAGGATCCCACTTTCATGGTGCGCGGTGACGAAGAGACAGGGCAGACGAGCATTTCGGGGATGGGGGAGCTTCACCTCGAGGTGCTTGTTGAGCGGCTCCGCCGCGAGTTCAAGGTCGACGCGCGGGTCGGAAAGCCGCAAGTGAGTTACCGCGAGACCCCCGGCAAAACGCTCCGCCACGAATACCGCCATGTGAAACAGACCGGCGGGAGAGGACAGTACGCGCATGTGGTGATGGAGATAGCTCCTCTCGAACCGGGGAGCGGATTGGTGTTCGAGGACAAGACGAAGGGAGGCGTCATCCCTGCCGAATTCATTTCTTCGGTCAGAAAAGGCGTCGAAGCGTCGTCGGCCAGCGGCAAATACGGATTCCCGGTTGTTGATGTCAAGGTCACGCTCGTCGACGGGTCTTCGCACGAGGTCGATTCTTCGGACATCGCGTTCCGTATCGCCGCGTCGGCTTGTTTCCGCGAAGCGGTCGAGCAGGCCGACTCACGCATCCTCGAGCCGATCATGGATGTCGAGATAACAGTGTCGGAGGAGTATCTCGGCGATGTGATCGGTGACCTGCGCGGTCGCCGTGGAGAGGTGATCGGTATGGGAGACGGGCGGGGCGCGCGGGTGAAGATCGTCCGGGCACAGGTGCCTCTCTCGGAGATGTTCGGCTATTCGACCGATCTTCGGTCCCGCTCGCAAGGGCGTGGTACCTTCACGATGCAGTTCGCCTGTTACCGCGAACTGCCGGAACATATCAGGTCGCGTTTGTTCGCGTATTATTAATCGGAACCAAAGGAGGCGGAGATGGCGAAGGAGAAATTCAATCGGACGAAGCCGCACGTTAATGTGGGGACGATCGGGCACATAGACCATGGCAAGACGACGCTGACTGCGGCGATCACGAAGGTGCTTGCGGCGAAAGGGAAGGCGAAGTTCGTGCCGTTCGATCAGATAGACAAGGCGCCGGAGGAACGGGAACGCGGGATCACGATAGCGACGGCGCATGTGGAATACGAGACGGAGAAGCGGCACTACGCGCACGTGGACTGCCCGGGTCACGCGGACTACATCAAGAACATGATCACGGGCGCGGCGCAGATGGACGGCGCGATACTGGTGGTGGCGGCGACGGACGGACCGATGCCGCAGACGCGTGAGCACGTTCTGTTGGCGCGGCAGGTGGGCGTGCCGTACATCGTGGTGTTCATGAACAAGGTTGACGCGGTGGACGATCCGGAGCTGTTGGATCTGGTGGAGATGGAGCTTCGGGAACTGCTGACGAGCTACAAGTTCCCGGGGAACGAGATCCCGATCATCCGCGGGAGCGCGCTGAAGGCGCTGAACACGGACGATCCGAACAGCGAGGACGCGAAGTGCATCCATGAACTGATGGACGCGATAGACACCTACATACCGGAGCCGGTGCGCGTGATAGACAAGCCGTTCCTGATGCCGATCGAGGACGTGTTCTCGATCTCCGGCCGCGGAACGGTGGTGACTGGCCGCATCGAGCGCGGTATCGTGAAGGTATCGGACAAGGTGGAGATCGTGGGTATCAAGCCGACGCAGGAGACGGTGGTGACGGGCGTTGAGATGTTCCGGAAACTGCTGGACGAAGGTCGTGCGGGCGACAATGTGGGATGTCTTTTGAGAGGCATCAAGAAGGAGGAAGTTGAGCGCGGGCAGGTGTTGGCGGCGCCGGGGTCGATAACGCCGCACACGAAGTTCGAAGCGGAGGTGTATGTGTTGTCGAAGGAAGAGGGCGGCCGTCACACGCCGTTCTTCGACGGATATCGTCCGCAGTTCTACTTCCGCACGACGGATGTGACGGGCGCGTTGCGTTTGCCGGAAGGTGTGAAGATGGTGATGCCGGGCGACAATGTGCGGATCAATGTGGAGCTCATATCGCCGATCGCGATGGAGGAAGGGCTGCGGTTCGCGATCCGCGAAGGCGGGCGCACGGTGGCTTCCGGCGTCGTCACGAAGATATTCGAATA
>CAYNMQ010000182.1:0-4237 GCA_964398245.1 uncultured Spirochaetales bacterium
TTGTTCATCGGACGCGAGAAAATAGCCGAAACGACACCCGCCCTCTTCTTTTACCGGTCCACTCGTCTGCCCTACCGCCTCGTGACCCGCGAGAGCGACGCCCGATTCGAGGATTACCACCGAAGCGTCATGCCGCTCGTTTTCCCGGGGCGCATCACCATCACCGAACAGGGAAAGACCGTCATTTATCGGTTCGTGCGGAATGAATATCGCTAATCTCGCTTCCTGCGCCGTGCTGTGCGCGTTCATCTTCTTCGCCTGCGCCCCCGCCGATGACGAAACGCGCCTTAAACGGCGCGAGATCCTTTATAGCTTCTCTCCGCTTTCCGATGACTGCATAGCGATCTTCGGCGCCGGCGCGATCCGCAACACGACTCCCGACGGCGTGCTCGCGCTTCTCGGAGAGGATCTGAGCGGTTTCCGTTATCTCGGCATCGAGAACGACGAAATGCACATCGAGTTGCCGTGGCCTTACCGCGACATTGACATCCCGGTCGTCCTGGAGCACGACGAACAGGGGTATCGCATCAAAAGCGCCTCTGGTCAGATTGCCTTTTCTTTCACTGCGTACCTGCTTGAGAAGAACATCTCGGTCCTCCGCATTGACGGGAGATTCTGCCACGACATGCCGCGATTCCTCAAAGAACACCTTCTCTCCACATGGATCAAGAACATCATAAAAACGACCAGAGACCGGCGTGGCTGACCGCTTCGTACGCCTCATCATCCCGCGTCCCGACATAGACGAGCTCTTCTATCGTCTCGAAGAAGGGACCGTTGCCCAGCCGGGGGACATCGTCGAGGTCGACCTCAGAAGCGAGCGGATATGGGCGCTCGTGAGAGAGACGATCGCGACGCTTCCTTCCGATATGGGGAACATCGTCTGTAAACCGGTCCGCCGCATCATCACGGCGACCCCGTTGTTCCGCGACCGCAGCGAAACGGCGTTCCTCCAATGGCTTGCCGACTACTATCTCTATCCGTTCCCGAAGCTGGTGAAACAGATCTTCGGCCCCTTCATCTCAAAGGCCAACCAGCTTCGCCGACGCACAGCGCACGCCCCTTCCGCTTCGACCGCCATCGAGGTCCCCCTGACCGCGGACCAACAGCATGTCGTCAACAGCATCCTCGCCCGCTGGCGTAATGGCGACCACAGGCCGGCGCTCCTTTTCGGCGTGACCGGAAGCGGGAAAAGCGAGGTGTATGCCGCACTGTGTCGAGAGATCTTCGCCGCGGGAAAACAGGTCCTTTACCTTGTGCCCGAGGTCGGTCTCACTGCGGGGACCCTGCGCCACCTCGAGATGCGCCTCGGAGAGCCCGCCGTGCTCCTCCACAGTTACCTGCCCGCAGGACGGCGGTTCTCCGCCTTCTCACAGGCACTCGAAGGCACGACGAAACTCATCGTCGGTACCCGCTCGGCGCTCCTTTATCCGCTCCCCGATCTCGGTCTCATCATCGTGGATGAGGAACATGACCCCAGTTACAAGAATCTCGAACCTCCTTACTACCACGCCCGCGACGCCGCCGTCATGAAGGCGAGCCTTACCGGGATCCCCATCGTGCTCGGGAGCGCCACGCCTTCGACCGACTCATGGCACAACGCCCTCCGCGGCAAATACCATCTCGAACGGCTGCCGCGACGCGCGAACGACCGACCGCCCCCGCCGATAACCCTCTTTCCCTACCGCGGCGACACCCACCTGCCGATGGAGGTCGCCGATGCCGTGCGCTCCGCCATGGGAAGGGGGGAACAGACCCTCTTCTTCGTGAACCGCCGCGGGTTCGCTCCCATCGCCGTCTGTCGCTCCTGCGAAACGGTACAGAAATGCCCTTCGTGCGACACGGCGCTCGTCTACCACAAGCGACGGGCAAAGCTCGTCTGTCACCACTGCGGGTTCGGCGTCGTTTCGTCGTCGTGTCCGCAATGCCACGCAGGGCTCCATCTCGAAGGAGCCGGCATCGAGCGGATCGTCGAAACGCTCCACGCCCTGTTCCCCGATGCCCGCATCGCTTCAGTAGATCGCGACAGCACCCCCGACGAAGGCCGCCTCTCGTCAGAACTTCAGCGCATCGAGAGCGGCGCCTACGACATCATCGCCGGCACCATCATGGTAAGCAAGGGACACAACTTTCCCGCCCTCACGCAGGTGGTCGTCAAACATGCCGACTTTCTGCTCGCGCTTGCCGACTACCGTGCCGCGGAACGCTGCTTTCAGATCATCATGCAGGTGGCCGGCCGTGCCGCCCGTAAAGAGAAGCAAGGGGCGGTATGGGACGCACCGCACCGTCCTGAACATTACCTGTGGACACATCTCCCCTCTTACGATTATGAGGGATTCCTCGTCGAGGAGCTGCGTTGGCGCCGCGATCTCGGCCTCCCCCCATACACCCGCATCGCCGTAGTGAAGACGGTGGCGGCAACCGAAGAGACCGCCGATCGTGTCGCACGGGAGATCTACGACGAGCTGTGCATCGCATTGAAAGGAGAGCGTGTCAGACTCCTGCCGCCGGTCGCTCCGCCGCTCCAGCGTGTCCGCAACCGCCACAGACGCCACCTCGTCGTCATCGCGCCCAGCCTCAGGAAACTTGCCCCCCGTCTGCGAGAGATCATGGAACGATACGGCCGCCGCCGCGCCGTGACCGTCACCTGCGACATAGACGCCCTCTCGACGATGCAGATATGAACCGTCCTCTCTTCGATCCCCGCTCGTTCGCCGACATACCGCTGTCTTTTCCCTTTTCCGTCGAGCCCCCCCGCCCCGAACGCACCGTACTGGCAGCTATCGGCAAGTCGGCGTTCTTCATGACCGAACGCTTTTTGCAGGAGCATGAAGACTACCGTATCGCGCCACTGTTCATCGTCGCGCCGGAAGGATCCGAGCATCCGAAGAACGATCCGCTTCCGCCCCGCGCCGAGATCGTCTACTCGACCCATCCTCATCTCACCGAAAGAAGCTTCCTCGCCGGACATCGGCTCGTCTCGTTCATCGCCCGTCACGCGGCAAGCGCCGATACGATCGTTACCCTCCTTTCGGGCGGCGCTTCGGCGCTTGTGGAAGATGCGCCCGACCCGGGACCGGTGATCGCCGAGCACCGGCGCCTCCTCTACAGCGGTCTCCCGATAATCGAGATGAACCGGCGTCGCTCCGCGCTCTCGCGCATCAAGGCAGGCAAACTCACCACGACCGCTCCGCAGGCCCAGTGGATAACCTTCGTCATGAGCGACATCCCCTTCCCTGAGGGATACCGCTTTGTCGGTTCGATGCCGACATTCCGCCCTGACGAGCCGCGCCACCGCCTTATCCCGGTAGCCGACGGCTCTTCTCTCCACGCCTTCTGCGCCGGGCGTTTGAAGGACATCAGCTACCGGATCGTTCACGAAGAACAGTTCCTCACCGGAACCGTCGCAGAGTGGCGCTCGCTCATCGTCGAAGCGGCGAAAGTCCTCTCTCGCCATGAAGCGGCCATTTTCACCGGCGAACCGACCCTCGCGGTCACCGTCTCCGATCCCGGCTGCGGCGGCCGTATGGCGCACCTCGCCCTTTTGTTGGCGGAATCTCTTCCGGAAGACATCACGCTCCACGCCCTGTCGAGCGATGGCATGGATGGCAACTCCCCATACGCCGGGGTCATCTTCACGCCAGACGAGCATCATCGATTCGACCGGACGCTCATCGGCGATCACCTCGCCCGGTTCGACGCCTATTCCTTCTTCGACCGCTACGGTTGCGCGATCCGGACCGGCTACACCGGCGTCAATCTGAACGATGTGGTCGTAGTGACAAGGGACTAGGAGAATACCAGCAGATCGGGCTTGAGCACCAGTATCAGGCCGAGCGCCAACATGAGCACCCCCGACACCAGTTTCAGCACCTTCGCGTGCTTTTCCTGCAAACGGTACTTGCCCATCGTAAATCCAAAAAGCAGGACGATGGCGCCGAGCGGTATGACATAGTAGAGATTGTAAAGCGCCATGTAGAGATACTTAGGAAGAGTGCCGATGTGCTGTATCGAAAGCACACGGGTATAGATGGCGGGGAACCCTATCGTACAGGCAAGTTCAATGAGGTTCACAAAGAAGGCAAGCGCGACGGTGCCGGCGAAGGCGAGCCAGATATCCTGCTCGTTCATGACGCGGCGCATCTTCTCGAAGAGTTTCGGCTTAGCCTTCTCCGGTATCATGAGACTTACCCCTTTCTTGAAGAAGAAGAACTCCTTCACATTGATGAGCCCCATG
>CAYNMQ010000183.1:0-3461 GCA_964398245.1 uncultured Spirochaetales bacterium
GCTGTATCGCGGTGTTGTCGGTCGTCGCCCATGTCACTGGAGCGAGATCGTCGGGGCCAGCGGTGTTCGACGCAACCTTCACCCAGCGATCATGCTTCCAGGTAAGCAGGTCAACCCCGTTGACCGGTGTGCCAGTGATATCACCGAGACCACCGGCGTTGAAAAAGACCGAAACCGATTCTATCTGGGTATCGTCGGTAACGCCAGCACTCTCCCATGAGACATACATAATCTGCGCAGCGCGGTCGTTGCCGCCGCCCGACCAGAGCCATGTCTCGTCGAAAGATGCCGAATCGGTTCCCCCTCCGAACAGGACCTCTTCTCCCCATTTGTCAGCGAAAACAAGTGCCGACGCGGTTCCAACAGGAGGAAGAACTACGGGATACGAACGACGCCAAGTTGTTCCATTCCATTTCCACATCTCATTGAGGCTAGCGTATCTTCCCCCCATCATAATTGCTTCTTTCCGCAAGGGGTCATAGGCCAAAGGCATTTCGTAGCGTGCATTGGGATGAGCGGGAGGATTCAACAAAGACCATTCCTCCCCATCCCATACCCATGTCTCGGTGCTACCTTGCCCTCCCCCCATATACCCGCCGTACATCAATACACGGTTGTACGATTCTTCGTAGGTCATCGCGGAAAGGACACGGCCGGAGGGAACGGTTTTCGGTTGTTTGAGTTCCCATTCCTTCCCGTCCCATTCCCATGTTTCAGCACTGTATCCGGATGCATTATAGCCACCGAACAAAAGGACGCTTCCCCGTTCAGCGTGATATGCCAAAGAAGCACCACACAAAGGAGAAGGCATTATCGTTGAAAACTGTTGGCTCCAGGTATTGCCATCCCATTCCCATGTTTCGTTATTGAATGAACCGGTATGGCCTCCGAACACCACTACCTTGTTCCGTCCTCTGTCGTAAGCCATTGCATGACAAGACCGCGGCGACGGTGCGTTAGATGGTGTCAACAAGCGCCAAGATGCACCATCCCACTGCCATGTCTCGTTACTATATCCCGCCGATCCCGGGGCTGTTTGTCCGCCAAAGAGAAGAATTGTCCCGGCGGTACTGTCATAGACCATCGCATGGCCGCCCCGAGCGGAGGGTTTCGTTGCCGGCGACAACAGAGTCCAGTTCACACCATCCCATGCCCATGTTTCGTCACTATGACTGTCTGAACCGGTTCGGCCACCGAACAGGACCACCTCTCCGCGAAGTACATCATAGGCCATCGCCGGACTTTCACGACCAGAAGGTTTATTAACAGGAGACATCTTCGACCATTCTTCGCCGTTCCATGTCCAAGTTTCGTCGTTGAACGATCCGGTATAGCCCCCAAAGAGAACTACCTTCCCGCGGGCGCTGTCATAGGCCATTGCGGCAAAATACCTGACTGAAGGCATACCAGCAGGGTCTTTCTTTACCCATTTTCCTTCGTTCCACTCCCATGTCTCGTTGCTATAGGTTCCTCCAGTGACCGAAACAGACATTCCTCCAAACAAGACCATCCGACCTCTTATCGGATCATACACGAGGTTGTGGCCGAATCGCGCCGAAGGGCCGTCCAGTGCGTTGTCTATCCACTGGTGCCATCCTCTTCCTGTTCCTCTTTTCTCGATAAGTGAAATCCCTCCTTCAGACACTTCGTAGGCACCGCGTCGGGGGATAAGCACCTTTTCAGAAAACATCTCGCTTCCTAAGAACTGGTTCTGATTTTTGGAAAGATCTCCCGGCACTTTCCTGTTCATCGTCGCGATCCAGTTCGCGTTCTCTATCGTCACCGGATCTGTCTTGCGGCACGAACTATCCACCGCGCTCACCCTCACCGAGGGGCTATTGTAACTCCACACCCGCAGCCGCGGCCAACTCCCGTCCCCGTTCGGCGTGTTGGGTATCATCTTTATTTCGCTTCCATTCTCGTCATACGCCTTCAAGCGCACCGGTGTGCCGGTCGTGCTGCCGTAATCGAGCGTGAATGTGTCGGCTGGCAACCGGTCGGTCGCCTCGTACAAATCGTTCGGACCTATCTCGTAGTACTCGTTCGCCGGAATGGTGTACACCGTGTTCCCTGTTCCATCTTTGATATCGTAGGGAGTCGGTCGCCCCCACGGTGAGCGCGTGTAACTCACGGCGCTCTGGTTCACGATGAGTGTCGGCGTGTTCCACCCTACCGTGAATGGTTTATCGGGCGTCACTGTCACCGTCGCCTCGTTCCCCGCTTCGTCCTTGAGTGTGAGTTCCAAACTGTAGGTGCCTATCATCTCCGCGGCCGGGTTATCCTCGTCGTAGGTATAGCTGAAGTAGTAGGTCAACCCGCTCTGCGCATCGAGGTCGAACACCCGGTCGGGGGCTCCAGCCTTCTTGGCAACAAGGGTCGGCGTATACCCGTCGGCCAACTTCTCGCTTACCTGAAGCGAAAGATACACCTTCGAACCATCCGCTATCGTCGTCACCTGCTCCTGCGGCAGGTCGCAATCGGTTCCTGCGTCTATCGAAAGGGTCGCCGTTCCCGCCACTGCTCCCGGCAAGGTCTTGTCCACAAGCACCGACCCCAGCGTTACCGCCCGGCTGTTCCCCGCCGCATCCGAAAGAGTCGTGCTCACGCTGTAGACCGTTCCGTCGCTCTCTTCGGCTCCCACCGTCCGCGTGCAGCGAAATACCGTGTTCCCTCCGTTCTGGGCACACGAAAGCGCTATCCCGTTCGCCTTTACCTCAGGAACACCGCCCACCACCGGTTCGCTCACCGTGAAATCTACCGTGTAGGTGATACCCATGCCTGCCTTCGCCCGGTCTATGCTCGCCGTAACGAGATTAGGTACCGAACTGTCCACCGAGAAGTCGGCGCTGTCGACGCCGCTGTAGCCCACCTTGTCGATCGCCGAAGTCTCGACGGTGTAATCATCGTCGCTAAGCAATGTGGGGTCGAGTGTGTATAGCCACGAGAAACTCGATATCTGGGTGGGATTGGTCAGCGTTATTGATGCCTTCGGTATCTCGGTGACCGGCACGCCGTCAATCTCTTCCGAACTGGTGACGGTGATGCGGATGGTGTCGTTCGCGTTGAAAGCGACCTTGTTGAGGTCAACGGCTAGTGTGGGCGCCGTCCGGTCAACATAGACGGTTCCAGCCGAGAGGGTTGTTACATTGCCCGCAAGGTCGCTAAGAGAAACGGAGAGCGGAACGATTTCATCGCCACTACCCTCCGCCGCCGTGTAGGTGCAGGTGTAGTAACCGTTCCCGGTACAGGCGACGCCGTTCAGCGTCAGGTAGGTTACCATTTCGCTGACATTATTCACCGCGACGACAGTGCTTCCGGTGCCACTGATGCGCGTCGGGATTGGCAATTCCACCGTCGCCGTCGGATAGATCGCGTCCACGCCATAGCCACCGATCGCTGTCTCGGCGAGCTCGTTCCCTGCCTTGTCACCGGCAGAGGCGGGCACGGGATGGAGTCCGTGG
>CAYNMQ010000183.1:3471-4201 GCA_964398245.1 uncultured Spirochaetales bacterium
TTGACCGTGATGGCGGAGAGTTCTTCGGAAGCCGTGATGGTGAGCACTATCTGTTCGGTCGCGTTGTAGTCGCCTTCCTTGTTTTTCTTGAAACCGAGATACGGCGGCGTGTTGTCTATCCGGATGCCAGTCTCGACGGTATGGACCGCGTCGTTGCCCGCCTCGTCCTTGAAAGAAAGCGACAGGTCGGTGATGGCATCGGCGTGGATGCTCTTGTCTATCGTCACCTGACAGAAATAGGTGTTTTCGGCCTCTTCGACCTCCTCGCATACAAGGTCGTAAAGACCGAGGCGTGCCCGCGGAAGGGCGCCGAGCGGCTCCGAGAAAACGGTCAAAAGACCAAGGACATCTTTATCCTTGAGATAGATGCCACCAACAACCTCCTCGTCGTTCTTGGTGATGTTCCACTCCGTCACTTGGGGCGGCGTCCGGTCTACCCGCACCGAACCGAGCGCCATGTAATCGGTCGCGTTGCCGACCAGATCGGTCGCCCGCAGGGTGAAGTCGGCGGTGCTTTCGGGGTCGTCTGCCGTTACCGTGTGGGCGAAGGTGTAACTCCGGTTCGCCTTGTTCTCGACGAGGGTGAACTCGAGCCACCGCCAGTTCAGTTCGAGCGCTTCAGGAAGCACCTCTTCGTCGAACGAGAAACGCACCTCGATGATGTCACCGATCTTGGCAACCGCCGGGAACGGCGTAACGCTCGGAGTCGGGGCGGTAGTGGCAAGTGAAA
>CAYNMQ010000184.1:0-4168 GCA_964398245.1 uncultured Spirochaetales bacterium
CGAGTCCCCAAACGCTCACGGTGTATGCCTTCGGTCTCAACACCGTCGGCAGTGAACATGGGCTATTACAGGGATCGCCCAAGAGTTTCAGTTATGCGTGGTGAGCGCGGCACAAGAGCTCTCGCTTAAGGGGCATCTTGCACACTCTGGCTTTGATTTCTTACAATAGTGCTTCCCGAGCATCACGATCTGGGCATGGAAGTCTTTGAAGACCTTGAGTGAACCGTCAAACTCTTCGCTAATTGTCCGCTCGAACAATCGCCGTATCTCCTCGTAATCATCGGCAACCTCCACCGGCAGCCGCGCGAGCATCCGTTTGGTGTAGGCGTCCACGACGAACACCTTTCGGTCGAAGCCGTAGCAGAGTATTGAATCTGCCGTCTCGGGACCGATGCCCGACAGGGCAAGCAGTTCCTGCCGGAACCGGGCGGTATCGCGCCGTATCGTCGAAACGCCGTCCCACCCAAGATCGTCGGCAAGAAAATCGAGGAGCCGCACGAGCCGCTCTGCCTTCTGCCGGAAGTACCCAGTCGGACGGATGAGCATCTCGAGATCCTTCCGCGGCAACTGGCGCAGTGCCGGAAGCGAAAGCGCACCGGCCGCTTTGAGATTTCCTATTGCCTTTTCGACATTGCTCCACGCGCAGTTTTGCGTGAGAAGCGCGCCGACCACGATCTCGAAGCGCGTCTCGCCGGGCCACCAGTGCTGGAAGCCAAAATGGCCCAGGAGCGTGCGATAGAGGCGCGCAAGGCGCTGTTCAACGGTTCTGCTCGCGGGCATAGGCAAGCACCAAGAGAATCGTCTTGGCGTCGGTTATCTCGCGCCGCTCGATCATCGCAAGCGCTTCGTCGAGCGACAGAACGATGGTCTCTATCTCTTCGTCATGATCGGGGAAATGACGGCGCTCCGCCTCCGGTATCTTTTCGACTCGTGCGATGAAATAGTACATGTACTCGTCGGTGTAGCCGCAGGAGACCCACCCCTCCCCTATCGAACGGAGGTCGGTGACCCGATAACCGATCTCTTCTTCGATCTCGCGATGCACCGTTGTCTCCGGCGTTTCACCGGCGTCTATCTTTCCGGCAGGCACCTCGATGACCCACCCGCCGACCGCCGAACGGAACTGCCGTTCGAGTATGATGCGCCCATCGGCGGCGATTGGCAACACCGAGATGGTCTTGACGAACCGAATGACCGCGTGTCTCACCGGTTCGCCATTCTTCTTTTCGAGAGTGACCTCGGTGACGGTGAAAATGCGCGTCGACAAAAGCGGGCGTTCACCAACGATCTTCATGAGCGCTCTCCTTTCGAGAACTGTTCGCGTACACCCCCTCCTTCGAGCACCCCCCCCTGCGAAAAAAGAGACACGGTGCGATCCTCTCCATGTGAGACGATGACCACCGTTTTCCCCAACCGGGCAAGATGTGCTATCGCCCCCATGATGAGGTCGCCACTCTCACGGTCCACACCGGCGAGCGGCTCGTCGAGCAGGTAGAGGTCCACAGGAAGAACGAGGACCCGCGCAAACGCGATGCGACGCGCCTCACCTCCCGACAACCCTTCGACCCGGCGCTTTTTCATGAGCGACGATATCTGGAGCATCTCCCCCACTTCTCTGACTCTCGACTCTTGGTCGCGTACCGACAAACCTCTGATCCGCAGACCGTAGGTGAGGTTCTCTTCGACCGAGAGAGAGGGAAAAAGCACCGTCTCTTGGGTGAGGAACCCGATACGACGCCGCTGGATGAGCCGTTTTCCCCCGTTCGACGCCACTTCTGCGCCGAACAAGCTAATGCTTCCCGCCTCAGGAACCTCGAGAAGCCCCATCAGCGAAAGAAGGGTCGTTTTGCCCGCACCATTCGACCCCATGACACCGAAGATGCTTCCCTGCGGGATCGCGAGGTGCGGGATCGTCAGCACGAATGCGCCGCGTCGTTTGACCACTTGCCGCAACACGACCGCGTTCATGAGATCCTCCGGAGGAGCGATGCCGTAAGCGTCAGCAGGAGCGATACGAGCAACAGGACGATGCCGAGCGCGATCCCGAGCGCGAACTCGCCGCGCGCCGTCTCGAGGGCGATCGCGGTCGTGATGGTGCGCGTCTCTCCGGCGATGTTGCCGCCGAGCATCATGGCGATGCCCACCTCGGAAAACACGCGGCCAAAACCGGCAAGCAAGGCGGCTGAAAGAGGCTCCTTTCCTTCCCGTATCAGACCTGCCATCACTTGGAAGTTGCTCGCCCCAAGAACGAGCATGGTGCGGCGATACCGTGCACTCACCGTCTTCAGAGAGGAGTGGGTCAGCGTCGCGATGAGGGGCAGGATCAGCACCGTCTGCCCGATCACGATGGCGCTCTTGGTATAGAGAAGGCCCCAACCGCCGAGAGGACCTTGCCGCGAAAGGAAGGCATAGCCTAAAAGGCCGATGAGTACCGTGGGAAGCGCAAGGAGCGTCTCGAGCGTTCGCTCAACCACGATCTTCCCACGGAACGAGGAAACGGCGAGCGCCAGTCCGATCGGCACCCCGCCGACGCCGGCCAGAAGCGTTGAGAAAAGCGCCAACTCGATCGAAGTCCACACAATGCGGAGGAACTCGGGATCGGCAGAAACGATGAGCGCGAGAGCGCCCGCGAATCCTTCCCGGAGAAATTCCATGGCGGTCACCGCTCCGGCAGGGGGGTAAAGACTTTCACGCCGTGCACGGAGAACTGCTCGATGAGCGCCCGACAGCGGGGGGATGACAGCCACGCCATGAAGCGTTTCGCCGCAGAGAACGAGCGCGAATCTCTGTTCGACGGCCTCACCAGAATCGCCGCATAGCGATTCCGGAGGAGCGGATCGCCGCTCACGAGCACCTCGAGCGATACGGTGCACCGGAGCATCTCGAAGGTGGCGTTGTCAACGAGAGTGTACCCCTCTCGCTCGTCGGCGATGCGCAGCGTTGCGCTCATCCCCTGCCCTACCGAAAGATACCGGCACCGTTCAGCGGGGGAAGAAACGCCCGACTCCCGCCACAACTTCTCCTCGAACCGATGCGTGCCGGAACGATCTCCGCGCGAAACGAACACCGCGCCGCGAGCGGCAATGCGCCGGAACGCCTCGATAGCAGTAGGCGCTCCCCTAAGCCCGGCAGGATCATGGTTCGGCCCCACGATAACGAACTCGTTGTACATGATCGGGCGATGTTCGACCCCGTATCCCCCCGCCACGAAGAACTCCTCGTCGTCAGGAGCATGCACGAGAAGCAGATCGGCATCACCGTTCTTTCCGAGGGCAAACGCCGCTCCTGAGCCGACCGAAAAGACACGGACCCGGATACCCGTTTCCTTCGTAAATGCCGTGGCAAACGCTTCCACGATGCCGCTTTCGGCAAGGCTCGTGGTCGTGGCAAGGCGAATCGTCTCCTCTCCGTGCAATACGGCACAGAACAACAGAGATGTCCACAAAAGAACACGCACCATGCTCTCTCCCAACTGCCTGCACTCTAGCGAAAATCGCCTCGGACGCAAGGGAACTTCTTCCCACTACCGCCAGAGACACTCAAAGGGACAGAATTCTTTCCTTCCCTCTCAATGGAGGTATCAGCCAAATCGTGCCCTAAAAAGTCACCAGTGTCGGAAGACTTCTGTTCTCCGTGTCACCGAGACCTAACTGCCCCTCTTCGTTGTTGCCAAAGCAGTAGAGGCGATTTCCCATATCAATTACGCAGGCGTGATAGCGTCCTACCGTAAAGGTCTTTATCGGCTTCTCCATCGCTATTTTCTCGGGGACCCGCCGATCGAGATAGTCTCCTGTTCCGAGATTACCATCGGTGTTATCTCCCCAGCAATAAAGAAGACCGTCAGTTCGACGACCACACGAGTAACACTCTCCAAGAAAAATAGCATCCCACCCTGAAGGAATCGCCGAGATGATTGGGACATTGGTACTTCCTTTCTCGCCTATACCCAGTTCCCCGAAATGATTGTACCCCCAACACCACAACTCGTCCATTGTGCTGATACCGCAACTGTGTATTGAGCCGGTTGCTGATTGCTTCCACCTCGTTTTACCGGTAACCGGTTGCGGAAGACTATAGTACTCCGGGTTGGGATATACATACCCCCACTCGCCAATCCCCAACTGCCCATACCAGTTCCAGCCCCAACACCAGAGGGTGCCATCGCTTT
>CAYNMQ010000185.1:0-4163 GCA_964398245.1 uncultured Spirochaetales bacterium
ACCTCCTTCCTCAAATATATTTTTGAGCATAGCAACTTGCTTGAAAATGTCAAGTTTCAAGGAGAAGCACTACTCAAAATAATTATTTTATGAGGATTTATTGCTCTTGCGATGTCTCGTTGACTTCACTCATGTTGTTGCTATAACCCAAAACCTATTGCGGAGGTATATCATGAAGGTATGGATCACCCACAAAGAAGGAACGCGTTTCGAGACCGGGAGCGAACTGCCGGTGCGCGTGCTCGTGGAGCCGCCCGACAGCGCTCTCCCGGGGCCGCGCGGCGAGTCGCCCAAGCACCTGTTCCTCCAGTCGGTCGCCGGGTGCACCGGCATCGATGTGGTCGCCATACTCGAAAAGATGCGGGTGCCGATCCCGCAGGGCTTCCGCATCGAGGTCGAGGCGCCGCTCACCGAGGAGCACCCGAAGGTCTTCACCGCGTTCGCGATGACCTATATCTTTGAGGGGGAGACCGATCCCCAGAAGCTCATCCGCGCCGTCGAACTGTCTCAGACCAAGTACTGCGGCATATCGGCGATGTTCCGCAAGATAGCGCCGCTCTCGTGGCGCGTCATCCTCAACGGCACCGAGATAGCGAAGGGGTGAGCGACCTCACTCCGTCGTATAGATGCCCGAGCTGATCGCCCCGGCGCCGACGCCGGTCACCATCACATACTGCGACCCACCCTGCGACACCTGCACCGTCACCGCCGCGTTCGCGATGATGAGTTGCGGACTCGTCCCGTGGGTGTAGGCGTTGGCGGTCGCGAAAACGAAGCCGGTGCCGATCCGCGGCACGACACGGTCGAGCACCGACTGCGCCGGCGAGGTGACATAGATGCCGGTCGTCCCGACCACCGCGTTGCGGTTCCTGCCGTTCGCGGGGAATATCCAATCCACCCATTCCTGCGTCGTCGATGAGGCGAGTCCGTGGTGCGACAGATGTGCCACATCGAGCGTCCCCGACGGCAGGAGTTCCCCGCCGCCCGGCGTCACCGTGAGCCCCGCCGCGTGCGACGCGATGAAGCCCTCTATCTTGATGTCGCGTCCCTGCGTGTCGCCGGCGAAGAGGTAACTGAAGTTCCCCCATGTCACGACTCCGCCGAGGCTCCGCGCGTTCTCTGGATCGGTCTCGCCGTAGCCGATGACGATGCCGCTGGCCTCGGCCGAAAGGGTGCCGGGCGGCTGCGCCACCCAGCCGCTCGCGTGGGTGAAGTGGAGTTTCGCTCCGCCGCCGAGCGGGATGAACGACAGGTCGCCCGCGAGGTCGTCGGCCTCGGTCGCAAGGTCGCCGAGCAGAAGCCCCGGGCAGTCGGAGGAGGGGAAGCGGCTGCTCGCGTCGCCGCACGGCATCTCAGCCGCGCCGGCGCAGAGCGTCACCACCTGCGACGCGAGTTCGCCCTTCGCCAAGGTGCAGAACTCGTCGAAGTCCGCGACTCCCGGCATGTCGGCGCCGATGTCGTAGAAGCCGCGGATGACGATGCCCTTGCGCACCTCGAGATGCTGGTTCGCGCCGGCGCCGAAGAGGTTGTCGAAGCCGCCGATGTGGTCGTTGTGGTAGTGGGTGATGATCGCCCAGTCCACCGCCGCCTGACCGGTCCGCCGCGTCACCGCCTCGAGCACCTGCGGGCCGTGGCCGTCGTTGGCGGTGTCGATGAGCACCGTCGTCCCGTCGGGGCCGACGATGAGCGCCGCCTCGCCCATGTTCATCCCCGGCAGGTATATCTGCTCGATGACGAGTTCGCCTGCCGGCATCTCCGCGTCGTCGTCGGACTGGATGAGGTCCTTGTCGGGTGCGATCGCGTCGTCGGACAGGTCGGACGAGTCGTACTGCTCCTCGTCGGGAAGGTCGGGAAACTCACCGTTCTCTGTCTCTTCGTTTCTTTCGTCGCTTATGTCCTTTTCGTCCTTTATCCCCTCCTCATCGGCGTCGGTCGCCGCCTCGTCGGCGCTCATGCCGTCGGCGGGCGTTTCCTCCGGCATACTGCACGAAACGGCGAGGAGAAAGGACAAAAGAAAGAACACCGGCCATAGGCGGACCATCGCGACCTCCATTGCAGAGATGAACGCATGATACCGGAATCGGCATCGCGTTGCAAGGCGTGGTGACCGGCGCTCCGAAACTTGATTTGATGTCCCTCCCGGCGTACTATCTTTCTCGGTCATCCATAGGGAGGCATCTCATGATGAAACGGACGATCCTTTCGAGCATCCTCGCGGCGCTCATCGTGTTCGGCAGCGGCACCTTGTCCGCCGATGTCTTCTTCGTCGGCTTCTCGGCGGGCGGCGGCGGCGCGGCCACTTGGACCAACGACGATTCGAGCGACCTTGCGCTCGGCGTCGCGGCGGGACCGCTCATCATGTTCCAGATACCTTTCTTCGCCGTGCAGGGGCAGGCGCTCTACACGCTCAAGGGGGCGGCGGAGGATGACCTCGACCTTGCGCTCCGGCTTCACTACTTCTCGTTCCCGGTCACCGCGAAGGCGAGTTTCGAACTGGGGCCGCTCATGCTCGAGCCCTACCTCGGCGCCGAGGTATCGTTCCTCATGGCTGCCTCAGCCGAAACGGATGTCGAGAGCAGGGATGTGACCGACTCGTACGAAACGATGGATTTCAGCATTCTCCTCGGGATTGACCTCTTCATCGAGGTGGCCGACAACTGGTACCTCACTCTCGATGTCCGCGGCGATCTCGGGGTGCTCAACATCGCCAAAGAGGACACCGAAAAGTGGCGCACCATCGCCTTCTACGGCCTTGTCGGCTTCGCGTACGGGTTCTGAACCTGTCTCTCAAAGGATAAGGGCGCACGAACAGCCGGCCTTGTCGCCTTGGGATGCCGGGGCATCGGGCTCGGCGACGGTGGCATCGTCGGTGTCGTCGGTGCCAAGGTCTTCTTCGATAGTAGTCGCGTCGGGGGATACCTCCTCCTCATCCGGAACGGGGTCGGTATCGCTGATGGTGTCGAACTCCGATTGAGGCCCATCGTCGGAGAGTTCCTCGGCATCCAAAGCAGTATCGAGATCGGTGACCGTGTCGGAGTCGGGCTGGGGATCGGTGTCGGAGACCGTTCCATCGTAGGATATCTGCCATTCGAGCGTCGTTTCGGAAAGGTGCGAGGGATCGACGCGGATCTCGCCGCTCGTGTCGGCGATGTGTGCGGTAAGGGTGTTCGTGCCGGGAACGAGGTGAGCCGCGGAGATCGGTTGAGTACAGATCCCTGAGGCGCAGGCGGCACCGGAGAGCGGCGCACCGTTCATCGTGAACGAGACCGAGAGCGCCTCGCAGGGAAGCATATGCACGGTGACGCTGAGTCCGGAGGTGTAGGGAACGGTCGTGCCGGGCGTCGGTTCGGCGCCGTCGAGAAGGCCGGCACGGTTGTATATCTGAAGCGCCTGCGCCTCGGCGCAGATCTCGCAGAAGGGGCTTCCCACCGTCCGCATCTTGCAATCCTCTTTCGGGCGGTAGATGTCAGTGGATTTGTAGCGGGCGCCTTCGAACATCCCGATATCTTGCGCATAGCCGGCCCCCTCGGGCGTCGGGAGCGGTGTGAGCGGCGATATCCATGGTCCCCACTTTATCTGGTTACGGTCGAAGCCGTAGGCATAGGAGACATTCGGTTCCCAGTCGCCATCGGGGAAGCCGGGGTAGGGGTCCTCGTACTCGTCGGCGAGCAGGCCGAAGGAGTGAGCGAACTCGTGGAGCACGACCTCGCTGGAGAAGTAGTGGGTCGAAGCGACGCTTATGGTGCCGCCCGATCCGCCGTAGATCGGGTCGTTGACGAGCACGAGCACCGTGTCATACGCGGCGACCGCGCCGGCGATCGAAAGCACCGTTCCGTCGTCGAGGCAGATGAGGCGATCGATGTTGTAACAACCGTAGTAGGAACCGAGCGCCGTGTCCACCGACACTGGCGGGTTCTGTTCGGGGTGGTCGGCGCCGCTCTGGTTCGAAACGATGTCCACGCGGTAGATGTTGAACGCGCCGCGCCGATCCTTCCACGGCGCCGTCGCGAAGAAGGTGTCGGTCATCGTCTCGACATCGCCCTTGAACTTGTTCATCTCGCCGGCGGTGTAGCCGTCGCCCATGATGACCCACACGATGCGCTTCTCGTCGGGGCCGGTCTCCTGTATTTTTTCAACTGAATAGGGGGGAAGCGCCGCGGGGG
>CAYNMQ010000186.1:0-4161 GCA_964398245.1 uncultured Spirochaetales bacterium
CCTGCGAGCGATGCGGACAAAAATATGTACAAAAACTCGACTAGTTTTCTTTAACCGCCAGCCAACTTGATCACCAGCACCTTGAGCGGTCCGTCTCCCTCGTTGGCCCAGCCGCGTTCGATGCCGGCAGGGCATTCGACGACCGTTCCCGCCGCGTAGCGTTCGGCGCCGTCGGCGGTGCGGAGCGTGCCGATCCCTTCGATGACGAAGAAGAGGACCGGCATCGGCATCGTGTGGAGTGGAAGCGCCCGTCCCGGCTCGATGGAGAGGTGGACGATCTCAGCCTTCGGGTGCGTCGAGAGCCGTTTCCCGATCATCCCTTCCTGAGAAAATACGACGGGAGCGCCGGCGAGCGTCGTGTGAAGAAGCGTCGTCATCTTACTTCCCCGCCATCATGGCCTCGATATCGGCTTCCGGAGTCGTTATCGGCTTGAGGTCGAAGCGTTCGACGAGTACCTTGGCGACCGCGGATGACAGGAAGCCGGGAAGCGTCGGTCCGAGGCGGATTCCCTTCACGCCGAGGTGAAGGAGCGCGAGAAGAACAAGTACCGCCTTCTGCTCGTACCACGCGATGTCGAAACTGAGGGGCAACTTGTTGATGTCGTCGAGCCCGAAGACCTCCTTGAGTTTGAGCGCGATGACCGCGAGCGAGTAGGAATCGTTGCACTGACCGGCGTCGAGCACGCGTGGGATACCGCCGATGTCACCGAGCGGCAGTTTGTTGTAGCGGTACTTGGCGCAACCGGCGGTAAGTATCACCGTGTCCTTCGGCAGTTTCTCGGCGACCTGCCGGTAGTAGTCGCGCTCCTTGTGGCGGCCGTCACAGCCCGCCATGACGATGAACCGCTTGATCGCGCCCGACTTCACCGCGCCGACCACCTTGTCGGCGACCGCGAGCACCTGATTGCGGGCGAAACCGCCGACGATCTTCCCCTCCTCGAGTCTCTCCGGCGCCTTACAGGTCTTGGCAAGCGCGATGATCTGTGAGAAATCCTTCATTTTGCCCGGTTCGCGGTCGGGGATGTACCTGCACCCTTCAAAACCGACCACGCCGGTGGTGAAGACGCGACTCTTGTAAGAATCCTTCGGCGGCACGAGACAGTTCGAGGTGAGCAGTATCGGCCCGTTGAACTTCTCGAACTCCTCCTTCTGGTGCCACCACGAACCGCCATAGTTGCCCACGAGGTTGTCGTACTTTTTGAAAAACGGGTAATAGTGCGCCGGCAGCATCTCGGAATGGGTATAGACATCGACGCCGGTTCCTTTGGTCTGCTCCAGAAGCTCATGCAGGTCACGCAGGTCATGTCCGCTGATGAGAATGCCGGGGTTGCCGCGGACGCCGGTGAAGACCTCGGTCACCTGCGGATGGCCGTAGGTCCTCGTATTCGCCTCGTCGAGGAGCGCCATCACCTGTACCCCCATCGCACCGGTCTTCATCACGAAGGCGGTCAGGTCGTCGGCCGACTTGGTGTCGTCGATGATCGTCGCAAGCGCCTCGAACACGAACTCGAAGATCTCACGCTTGTGAAAGCCAAGCGCGTAGGCGTGCTCGCCATAGGCCGCTATCCCTTTGAGACCGTAGAGGATGATGGCGCGCAGGGCGCGGATGTCCTCATTCTCGATGGTAAGCCATCCGCCGCGCCCCGATGCGGCTGCCGCCCTGATCTCATCGTCATTCTTCGGGCTCCACGCCGCTTCAGGTGGCAGAGTCGCGAACTTCATGCCACGCTTGTCGCATTCGGCCTTGAAACGGTTCTTGACCTCCTGCCCTTCCTTGATCCAGCGGATGAAATCCTTTTCATCGAAATTGGCGTTGGTGATGGTCGCGAAGAGCCCCTTCACGACAAAGAAGGCGCCCTTCTCGTCATAGAAGCCCTTTTTCGCCAGTTCGTGGCCGTAGAACCCAATTCCTTTGAGCGTGTAGATGAGAAGGTCTTGCAGATTCGCCACCTTCTCGTTCTTGCCGCAGACACCGACCTTGTCGCAACCGGTGTTGCGCGCTGTCTCTTGACACTGATGACAGAACATACCCATGGTCTCCTCCTATCGTTTGTTACCGTCTATGGCGATGGTGACCACCTCGAACGGCATCACCTCTCCCGCATTCTTTATCGCTTGCTTCACGATCTCGACGATACCGCCGCAACAGGGGACCTCCATGCGCACGACCTTGATACTCTTCGGCTTCCCAACGCGGATGATCTCGCTTATCTTGTCAACATAGGCCGCCGCATCGTCGAGTTTGGGACATCCGATGAGCACCACGCGGTCCTTGATGAACTCGGCATGGGTGTTCGCGTAGGCATAGGCGACACAGTCGGCGATGATGGTAAGGTCGGCATCCTTAAAGTAGGGTGCATACGGGTTGGCGAGGTGTATCTGCACCGGCCAATTCTTCAATTGCGATTCCAAGTTCCCTGTAGGGGCGGAACCTTGTGGGCGCCCTTTTTCTTCGCCGCCGTGCATTGCCTTTTTCAGATCCACCACCTTCGACCCCGGACACCCGCCGCCGTGGCCGTGATGGTGGCCGTGGTGCTCCTTCTTGCCGTGGTCGCCGCAGCCGCAGGCGTCGTCGTCCGGTTTCCCGTGGACAATCTCCTTGGGGTCCATCCCATGCTCACGAAGCACCGCAAAGGCTTCCTGCAACAGATCCATCGCGCCATGGTCACGCAGGTGAAGAAGGTGGGCCCGGATCGTGTTGCGCCCTGCCGGAATGATGTTCTTTTCCATCACCATTCGTTCGTTGTAGGGTTCCGCCTCGCGTTCCTCGACCGTGATCGCCCCCTCGGGGCAATGGCCGATGCAGGCCCCCAGACCGTCGCAGAAGAGGTCGCTGATAAGCCGCGCCTTTCCGTCAATGACCTGCAAAGCACCTTCGGCGCAGTTGGGAACGCACAGACCGCAACCGGTGCACTTTTCCTCGTTAATCTTAATGATCTTTCGTTTTGCCATTGATCCCTCCATTATGGACTCCGAAGTCTAATTTACGGCGAGAAAGAAAAAAGTCAACAATTGGGAGTACATTTTCTTTATTTATGACTCAAGAGTTTGATTTGTCTGGAAGATTTTTTCTCCTTGCTTCTTTATCTGCTTTCTTGCTTTCTTCCCTTCTTACCGATAAAACCATAGCGTTGCGAATAGACAAGGAGAAAAACGAATGGCAACCATCGCCATCCTCCACACCGGCGGCACCTTTGCCATGGAAAAGGACTCCGGCGGCAAATTGCGGCCTGGGGAATACGCCTTCTCCTACATCGAGCGATCGGTCTATCCGCTCTACAGCGACACCATTTGCCAACACCGCCTCTTCAACCTCGATTCCTCCCTTTTTACCCCCCACCATTGGAAGATGATCGCCGAAAAGATCGCCGAACTGTACCACGCTTACGACGCCTTCATCATCATTCATGGAACCGACACGATGGCCTATACCGCCGCGGCACTCTCCTTTTTCCTTCAAAACCTCGGCAAACCGGTCATCCTCACCGGGTCGCAGATACCGCTCAAGGACCGCCGCTCCGATGCGCTCCAGAACCTTCTTGCCGCGATCGAAGTGGCACTTCACGGGGGACTCAGCGAAGTCGTCGTGGTCTTTCATCACTCGGTTTTCCGCGGAAACCGCATCAAGAAACGGGACACATGGGACTTCGCCGCCTTTCACAGCCCGAACCACCCGCGACTCATCAAACTGGGCATCGACATGGAGCGGCTCGAACGGCTCTTTCTCCCGAAGCCGCGAAAGACTTTCACGACAAACACCGCGCTTGACGAACAAGTGCTCCTTGTCCCTCTTTTCCCCGGATTCGACATCTCGATGATACTGCCGGTCATTCGCGACGAACGGGTGCACGGCATCGTGCTCGAGGCCTATGGCGCCGGCAACTTACCCGCCGACGATCCGGCGCTCGACGAGATATTCCGCGAGGCGGCCGCCCACCGTTTCCCCATCGTCGTCTGCAGTCAGTCACCGGCGGGACGCGTTGATCTCGGCCTCTACGAGGCGGCGTCGAAGGCATCGTTCTACGGCCTCATACCCGCCGCCGACATGACCCGCGAAACGACCCTCGTCAAACTGATGGTCGCCCTCGGCCGATTCGGCACCGACCTCAAGAAGATCCGCAGGTTCATGACCACGGCGATCGCCGGAGAGTTGTCGCAAGA
>CAYNMQ010000187.1:0-4151 GCA_964398245.1 uncultured Spirochaetales bacterium
CCACACGAGGGACCACATTCGTCCGGCGCGGATCGCTGGAAGTTGGTACGAAGCATCGCCGGCGCGACTTTCGGCGGTGCTCGACCGGCTCGTCGAAGAGGCGGAGAAGAGCGCCCGCCCTGCCTACGGGGCAGTGCTGCCTCATGCGGGGCACACCTTTTCGGGGCGCGGGATCGCGCCGTTCTTCAAGAACGCGGCGCCGGGAGCGACCCACCTGTGCATCCTTGCGCCGAGTCACTATACCATCGTGCCGCCGGGAAACCTTGGTTACGCATCGTTCACCGAGTACGAGACGCCGCTCGGAACGGTGACTGCCTTCTCGAAGCCGTTCGAGGGCAGCGCGGTGTTCGTGCCGATGGACAAGGCGATCGCGGCAGAACACAGTGCCGAGATGTTCCTGCCGTTCGTCAAGCGTTTCTTGCCGCAGGTCGTCGCGACGATCCTGCTCGTGCCGCGGGTGGGGGGCGAAAAAGAGGTTGCGCGGTTCGCCGAGGCGATAGAAACGGCGATGGGAAGGTTTGACCCCAAACGGGTGCTCTTCATCGCTTCGAGCGACTTTACCCACTACGGTGACCGGTTCGATTTCACGCCGTTCGGAACGCGCGACATCGAGGGTGTCCTTTCAAATACGGCGGCGCTCGACCGGAAGTATGCCGATCTCCTCGCACGCCACGACCGAACGAAGGTACTTGCCGAGCGCGAGAAGGACCAGCCGAGCATCTGCGGACTCGATCCGACGCTCGTTCTGTCGGCGCTCATGGAGCGACGCGGATTGCGGGGCGACCTAGTCAGTTACTACACTTCGTGCGAAGTGCTCGGCCCGAGCAGCGACTTTGTGTGCTATGCGACGATACTCTATCACGAATGAAGGAGGCGGCGATGACCTTTACGCAGGAGCAGCGACAGGCATTGCTCAAGGTGGCGCGCGAACGGATCGAGGAGAAACTTCTCGGGAAGCCGTCGGCGACTTGGGAGCAGGTGAAGAACGATCCGGCGTTCGCCGAGAAACGGGGGGTGTTCGTCACGCTCAAGAAGGAGGGCGATCTGCGCGGGTGCATCGGCACGGTGGCGGCAGAGCGGCCGCTCGGCGAGGCGGTGCGCGCGATGGCGATCCAATCGGCTTTCTTCGATCCGCGGTTCTATCCGCTCGAGAAGGAGGAACTGCCGCTTGTCACGATCGAGATCTCGGTGCTCACGCCGCCGGCGCCCGTTTCGGGCTGGCAGGATATCGTCATCGGGCGCGACGGGATCATTCTTTCGTGCCGGGGACGGCAGGCGCTCTTCTTGCCGCAGGTGGCGCCGGAGCAGGGGTGGGATCTCGAGACGACGCTTTCCTATCTTTCGCAGAAGGCAGGTCTGCCGCGCGATGCGTGGCGCGATCCTTCCTGCCGGTTCCAGACCTTTCAAGCAGAGGTCTTCGGCGAGGAGGAGGTCGCCTCCTGAATAAGGTCGCTGTGTCTTCCGTGCGCGCCGCTTCGCTTTCCTAAAGAACCGATTACCGTGCTTTCTTGCGTGCCTCGGGGGGTACCAAGATAGGAAATATGGTTGCCGGGTGTATCGCGCGGGCGATGGCGAGAAAAAACGGTCGGGCGCGGAGTCTTCTCACGGCGGGTATGACGCTCACGAAGAGAGACAGTCGCGTAAGGATGAAGATCGCGACGCCGTAGCCGATCGTCCAGAAAAGGAGTGAAAATCCGACGCCCACTGCGTCCCGGCGAGCCGGGAAGATGGCGACCGAGAAAAGCGGCGCGAGGTACTCGTCGTAAGGGAGCCAAAGGAGCACGAAGGCGCCGAGGAGGACCGAGAGGGGGAGGACAAAAGCCCGTTCGGGGCACTGATAGACGCACCAGAGACAGCCGCGACAGCGCCGGTTACGGAACGGTAGGCCGAAGCGAAAGACGATGGCGCGGTGCGGGCAGACGGTCTCGCAGTGGCGGCACTGAACGCAGTGGTCGGTGGTGACCATGAGGCGGGCAAGGAGCCGTCTGCCGAGGAGTCGATAGAGGAGGGAGAGCAGTTTCCGCGGAAGCGGCGCCCCTTTGAGCGGAAGCGTCTGTGATTCGAGCGCGAGTTGCCTCAGTTTCGCCGCCGCCTTTTCCTGCGCTCTTTTCTGCACGGAGCTCCTCGTCGCCGGTGCCGTTATCGTCGCTTCACTATAGCGCGCTCGGCGCCGGGAGCAACGATTTCGCTCAACTTGACAGGATGACGATAAGAACGCTATGATGCGTCGTTTTCGAGCGAGGTAAACGATGACGCGCAATGAGACATTCGCCACGGTGATGCTCCTCGACATCATGAATTCGTCGGAGTACGCGAATGTGCTCTCGGTGCGTGACTACTATGAGACCTTTCTCCGCGAATACAACGAGACGGTTCAGCGTGCGGCGCGGCTCTACTTCAGCCGCTATCCGGGCGGGGTCTATCACGAGGGGAACCACTCGGTCGAGGTGGTCGGCGACGAGGGGCGCGTGTTCCTTTTCTCCGACAATCCGGGGCGCGATGTGCAGGCGGCGCTCGATCTCGCGATGCTCATCAAGATCGCGTGGATAAGCGGCGCGTTCAACCGGGCCCGCATCAAACAGAACAAGGCGCCCGAGGATCTCGGGGTCGGCATCAATTCGGGCTATCTCTATGTGAAAGACGACGGGAAACTTGAAGGATTCGGCATCAATCTCACCAAGCGGATCGAGACGCACTCGCGCTTCGGTTCGGTGAGCAAGATCATGCTTCACAAGACTTCGCGGGTGACCCTCGACCGGTTTGTCACCGATAGCCGCATCGCCATGCGTCTGCCGGTGAACGGGCGTGAACTCTGTCTGCCGCAACACTACTTCTTCCGGTTCGCCGGCAATGTGGAACTCAAGGGCATCGCCCAGCCGGTGCCGGTCTATGAACTGCAGTACATCAACTGGGGCGCGCGACCGTTCTTCATGGAAGGCGATTTTCTCAAGGAACTGACCGGCTGTTCGATGGATGAACTTGCCGCGATACTCGAAACGGCGCTCTCGCTCTCGGTGCTCGACACGACGATAAACAACATTCTTCTGTTCTTCGCCGTCCTGAGCAGCCAATGGGAAAAGGCGGCGCTCGTCGCAAAAACGCTCTACGAGGAACTTGGTAACATCATGGAGATACCGCTCGTCGCGGCGGTGGCGAACATCAATCTGGCGCATGGCGCCGAACCAGAAACGGCGCGCCGGTGCCTCCTCTACGGACGCCGGTGGCTCGAGATAGCCCGCACGATACGCCCACACGCCGAGCAGATTGATGAACTCGAGGCGGTGATCGGAAAAGTTCGCTGAACAAAAAACGATGTAAAGCAAAGAAAAGAAAACAGGTGAGCGAGCACGTGCGCCGTTATTTTAGGGACAGTGTTAGGAATAACACTTTCTTAGGCATAGTTCTCTATGGCGGCGCCGGCGACGACTCCATCTGGGGCAACAAGGGCGACGACTTCATCCGCGGAAGCACCGGCAACGATGTCCTCTATGGCGGCCAGGACAACGACACCATCATGGGTGACGACGGGAACGACCAACTCTATGGCAACAAGGGAAACGACCGCCTCGAAGGCGGCGGCAACGACGATACCTACTACTACGAGTGCTTCAACGACCCGGGGAACGACACGATATTCGACTGGTGGGGCACCGACACCATCGTTCTCGTGACGACGAGTGGCGTCTGCTCGGTGACGAGCGATGTGAACTCAGGGGACGACCGCATCCTCACCCTCAGCGACGGCGGCAGTATCGCCATCATCGGCGGCGCCGGCGCCTACCCGATCGAACAGATCGTCACGCAGTAAGGGCTCTGATTACTCCCTTTTCCGGTACGCCTCGAGCGCGAGGCGGAGTATCTCCATCGCGCGCCGGGTCTTCTCGACATTGAGCACAAAGGCGATGCGCGCTTCGTTACGAAAAATGAAAAAAGTTTTTTAAAAAACTTGATTTTAGTTTCTTTTTTTGAAAAAACTATTTTGTTTTTTTATCATTCATTTTCGGGAGGTATGTTATGAGCATCGTGTTTATGCGGTCGAAGTTGTTGGTCAAAAAGTTTACGGGGGGGGGTTACCGTCGAAAAAACGGTTTTTTTTTTTGTTTTTATTTTTCAAGCATTTAATTTTACGACAAGAACCGGGGAATGGGGTG
>CAYNMQ010000188.1:0-4096 GCA_964398245.1 uncultured Spirochaetales bacterium
TTCGCGCGTGAGCCAAGCAGATACGAAAGAGGCAAATAGGTCATGATTCCCTCCGCGGCAAGGTCGTTTTTCCGTTACTACTTCTCAAGGATACAAAAACGGCGCGAAAAGTCCACAAAAATATACATTTTTTATCGGAGCATTCTTGTCATCGCGATTTTTCCTTTACTGGAACAAGTCAAAAAAAGCGTTACCCTTTTTCCGAAAATGAAAGGAAAAGTTGTGTTCTCCCCGTTACCCGTTATGATGGTTAGCGTACGAACGGAGAGCGGAGAAGTCACATGGCGGGGACGAAGAGGCCGAGCGCAGAGCAGATCGAGAAGAAACTCTGTTTCAAAAAACAATCGGGATGGAAAGATATCCCCAAAGCCGACGAGATCATGGCGTTCGCGGAGAACTACAAACGCTTTCTCGACGACGCGAAGACCGAACGCGAGGCAGTAGCCGTCATCGAGCGGATCGCCCGCCGCCATGGCTACAAACCGATCACCGAGACGACCGCAAAGGACCGGCGCCTCTTCCTCGACTTCCATGGGGTATCGTGCGCCCTCGCCGCGGTCGCCGACCCGCGGAAGTTCTCCGAAGGATTTCTCATGGTCGGCGCCCACATAGACACCCCGCGGATAGACCCCAAGGGGTTTCCTCTCTACGAGGCCGAGGAGATGGCCTACCTCAAGACCCACTACTACGGCGGCATCAAAAAGTACCAGTGGGTGACGCGACCGCTCGCGATGCACGGCGTCGTCGTGCTCGAAAGCGGTGAAAAGATTCGCGTGGTCATCGGCGAAGCACCGGACGACCCGGTCTTTACGATAAACGACCTCCTTCCCCACCTCGCCCAAGACCAGATGGAAAAGAATGCCCGCAAAGTGATCGAGGGAGAGAATCTCAACATCCTCGTCGGCTCGATCCCCTACGCTTTCAAACCGGGCTCGAACGCGGTAAAGATGAACATCCTCAACATCCTCCACGAAAAATACGGCTTCGCCGAAGAAGATTTCGTTTCGGCGGAACTGCAACTCGTCCCGGCGGGGGCAGCGCGCGATGTCGGCCTCGACCGCTCCTTCGTCGGCGCTCACGGACAGGATGACCGCATCTGCGCCTACACCGCGCTTCGCGCGATCCTCGACTTCGAGCGGAAGGATAGGAACCTCATGGCGGTCTTCTTCGATAAAGAGGAAATCGGCTCGAAGGGCAACGCAGGCGCCAACTCGAACCTCCTCGAACGGGCGGTCGCCGCGGTGCTCGCCCGCTATGGCGTCACCGACTATGCCACGTTGCTTGCGGCGCTCCAGAACTCGAAGTTCCTCTCGGCCGATGTGAACGCCGGCATCGATCCCGAATGGACCAATGTCGTCGAAAAGATGAACGCCGCCAAGATCGGCTTCGGCACCTGCGTCACCAAGTTCACCGGTTCGGGCGGCAAATCGAACTCGAGCGAGGCGCACGCCGAATTCGTCGCCGCGGTGCGTCGCGCCTTCAACCGCGAGGGAGTGCGCTGGCAGACCGCCGAACTCGGCAAGGTCGACCACGGCGGCGGCGGAACGATCGCGATGTTCATCGCTGAATACGGCATGGATGTCCTTGATGTCGGGCCGGCGCTTCTTTCGATGCATTCGCCGTTCGAGATCGCCTCGAAAGCCGATCTGTACCATACCTACAAAGCCTACCAGGCGTTCTTCAAGCACTGCTAAGAGCCTGTCCATGACGAAAAGCATTCGCGAAGCTGCCGAGTTCATCACCGACCGGCTCGCCGCTGAAGGATTCGAGTGTGGAAGCCTTGCCATCGTCCTCGGATCGGGGCTCGGAAAATTCGCCGAAACTCTCGAGATACGCCTTACGATTCCCTACCACGAGATACCGCAGTTTCCCGTTTCGACGGTCGCCGGTCACGCCGGACGGCTCCTTCTGGTCGTTGAGCCAGCAACCCAAAAACCGTTCTGGGCGATGCAAGGACGAGTCCACTACTACGAAGGCTATACGCCGGAAGAGGTGGTCTTTCCGGTGCGCGTACTCCGGCTCCTCGGCGTCGAAACGCTCATCCTCACCAACGCGGCGGGCGGTATCCGGAGCGACCTCGGCCCCGGCTCGTTCATGCTCATCCGCGATCACCTCAACCTCACCGGCATGAATCCGCTCCGCGGCCCCAACCTCGACGAACTGGGGCCCCGCTTCCCCGACATGACCGAGCCATACGATCCCACGCTGCGGCAGATACTCCGCGGCGCGGCGGAAGAACACGGCATCGTCCTCACCGAAGGGGTGTACGCCGGGCTTGCCGGCCCCAGTTTCGAAACACCTGCCGAGATACGCATGCTCGAGATCCTCGGCGCCGACGCCGTCGGGATGTCCACCGTTCCCGAGACGATCGCGGCGCGTCACGCCGGCATGCGGGTCGCCGCGGTATCGTTCATCGCGAACAAGGCGGCGGGCAGGAGCGAGCGACCACTCTCTCACGAAGAGGTCTTCGCCGCGGCGCAGGCAGCGGAAGAGAAGTTCTCCGCCTTCATGCGCACCGCAGTTCGCCGCATATTGGAGCAGGATGCGTAAGGAACTCGTCACCCGCGCCATCCGTGCCGCGCTCAAGGCACGCAAGAACGCCTACGCCCCCTACTCGCACTTCCCGGTCGGCGCCGCCGTGGTCACCAAAAACGGCCGCATCTTCCCCGGCGTCAATGTCGAGAACTCCTCCTTCGGCGCCACCGTCTGTGCCGAGCGGGTCGCCCTCTTCTCCGCCGTCACCGCCGGCGAGCGCGACATAGCGCTCCTCGTCGTCGCCGCCGTCCTCGACGGCAAGGCGGTAAGCCCCTGCGGCATCTGCCGACAGGTCTTCGCCGACTTCAACCCTGACGCGCGCGTGCTCCTCGTCAACGCCGATACCGGAAAAGTCGAGCAGGAAACCACCATCGCGGCGCTCCTGCCGGAGCGATTCGCATTCTGACGAAACGATTTTTACTGACAAATGAGGAACCCGGCGGCGGTTATCTCGCTCTGCATGTCGCCGTCGGGGGTGTTCGAGGGCAGGTAGAGCCGCAGGTTGTCGGAGGTGAACGAAAGGCGCCCTGAGGCGCCGATCACGATGTTCGCCTGCGTGATGTGGAGGGTACCGAACCCGACGAGGATCACGCAGTCGTAGTTCGGATCATTGGGATCAACGGTATTATCCATCACGAGGAAGTTCGCTTCGTAGTTCGATGCGATCCCTACCTTGAGCGTCGCGCCATTTACCACGGTGCTCTGCGTCATCGCGAGGAGTGTGTAGGGAAGCGTAAAAGTCGTTCCCGCATAGGAGTCTTGCATCACGATGACGGTACCCTGTGTCACGATGGTGGGAATGAGGTGGTTGTCCGACTGGGGGTGCGGGATCGAGTAGGTTCCCGAACTGCCGGCGGGCACCTGCGCACGGAACGCCGCGGTGCCGTAGAAGGCAGGGGTCGGATTCGATTCGACGCTCGCGATGTCGGGGTAGATATAGGTGGTTGAGTAAACAACCGGCTCCATGAGGGCAAGGTGCGGCCCCTGCGTGCAGGTGGTGAGGTCCCAGCCGGAGCAGGTAGTGTTGCAGTAGGTCGTCCCCACCTTTTCGCCGTCGGTGAGATCGCGGCACGAGGCGGTATTGCCGTCGCACACCTCCCCCGCTTCGACGACGGCATTGCCGCAGAAGGCGTCATGATCGCTCACCGTATCGGGGTCCGGAGCACTGTCGGTTGCCGCATCCTGATCGTACGGGGTATCGGGCACATCTTTGTCGAGCACTGGTTCCGGCGACTCCTCTTCATCTCCGTCGGGCATCGCCACCCCTTCGGCATCGGAACTTTTGTCGGGAAGCACGCCGTCTCCGTCGGCAATCGCCGTCTCGATGACACAGACGGCACTGCACCCGTCGCCGTCCTTGATGTTGCCGTCGTCGCACTCCTCACCCTGTTCGAGGATCCCGTTCCCGCAGTATGGCAGTTCCTCGACCATACACCCGCCGGTGACGCACAGGACGACAGCGACCACTTCTCGTATGAATGACTTCCGCTCCACGGCACACTCCCTCAACCCACGAGGTAACGAAAAGGTATTGTATCGTCACCGCTCCGTTTTGGCAAGG
>CAYNMQ010000189.1:0-4078 GCA_964398245.1 uncultured Spirochaetales bacterium
ATCCTTGATGTTCTTGATGCCGGCGGCGATGATGCCGACCTGTCCGGTGGTGAGCGCCGGGGTCTTCGTCATGAAGGGCATCTCGCGGCTGATATCAATGAGTTCGTATTCCTTTTCCTCGTGCATGAGGAAGATGTGGTCACCGATCTTGAATTCACCGTCGAAGACCCTGACGAGCAGGCGCACGCCGAGGTACGGATCGAACCACGAGTCGAAGATGAGCGCCCGCGTCTGGCCGGGCAGTTTCTCCTGCGGCGGCGGGATGCGCTCGACGATGGCCGAAAGAAGTTCGGGGACCCCCTGTCCCGTCTTCGCCGAGACGAGGAGCGCATCCGAGGTGTCGAGGCCGATGATCTCCTCTATTTCCTTCTTCACCCGCTCTATCTCGGCGCTCGTGAGGTCTATCTTGTTGATGACCGGTATGATTTCGAGATCGTGATCGAGCGCCATATAGACATTGGCGAGCGTCTGCGCCTCGACACCCTGCGTCGCATCCACGACGAGAAGCGCCCCTTCGCAGGCCGACAGCGCGCGGCTCACCTCATAGGCGAAATCGACATGACCCGGCGTATCTATGAGGTTCAGTTCGTACTTCTCGCCGTTGTATGAGTACGGCAGCGTGACGGCACGCGCCTTGATGGTGATACCGCGTTCTTTTTCGAGTTCCATGTCGTCGAGGAACTGGTCGCGCCGTTCGCGTTCCGAAACGGCGCCGGTGAGTTCGAGGAGCCGGTCGGCAAGGGTTGATTTTCCGTGGTCGATGTGGGCAATTATGCAGAAATTGCGGATGTTTTTCGTCATCCTGTCAAAGCCCGGGTATCTGTCCCCGTTCCGTTAAACCGCGGCGACTATAGCACGGGAGAGGTGAAAAGCAACTAAATCGTCGAGCGGAAAAGCAGCGAAAAGGTCGCTCGTTACAGTCCGAACTCCGCCTTCATGTCGTCGCAGTCCATCGGGGTCGTTCCGTCGGCGGCATAGCAGAAACAGAGGGTGGTCCAGTAGCCCGGATCCTCCGGCGCAAGCCCCTCGTTGAGCGCGGCAAGTATCTCGGTCTCGTCGTCGAGCATCCGGACATACTCCATCATGCGGAGCGTCTCGCCTACTGACCAGTCGGTATTCTCGTCCACGCAGACATAGAGTGCGCCGTCGTAGGCGGTCTTTTCGCTGTTCAATGCCGAGAGGCCGCGGATGCACTCCATACGAAGAGGCATACCAGAGACATACTGATACCAGTACTCCCGGACGGTCACTTGATAAACACCGTCGAACACCATCGCGCTCACTCCTTGTGTTTCGGCCCAGTTCTTGGCGGCGAGAAGGTCGTCAACAGGAGTAAACACCTCTGCGCCTTGCGATGAGAGCAGTTGCCCGGGTACTACCCAAGAGACGCTTCCTCCATTGACCGAGAAGACAGCAGGATAAAGGTTACCTTGCCCATCCTGCACGAAGCTCCGCGCGACAAAAGAGTACCAGTTATCGAGGTCGAACACCGAACCATTGAGGCGGGTCGTCGCTTCCGCGCTGTCGGCCATATCGGGGTCGGCGTCATTCGGATCGTTGATGAGTCCGCTTACCCGGAGCGTGAGGTACGATTCCCACGATACGGGACGATTGCTGAGCCATTCGGACGGGAACGCGCAGGGAGGAATGGTAATAGTGTCATCATCAGAGAGCACCTCGTCCGCGTCGGCGGCATCGTCGGGCTGGGTCTCGTCGGTAACGGCGCTGTCCTCATCCGGAACGGGCTGATCCGGCTGTCCGCCGTCGTCGGAGGCCGCAGAGTCGGTGTCTACCGTGTCGGCGTCGGGAAGTTCACCGAGGCCGAACTCGTCCTTCATGTCCTCGCAGTCCATCGTCGTGGTAGGGTTGCCGTTGGCGTCAACATCCTTGGTGTAACAGGTGCAGATATCGGTCCGGTAATCGGGATCGCCCGGCGTGAGCCCCTCGTTGAGTGCCGCGAGGATGTCGCTTTTCTGGTCGAGCATCCGCGAGTACTCTATCATGCGCATCGTCTCCCCTATCGCCCACGAAGTGTTCTGGTCAACACAGACGAACATGCTTCCGTCATAGGCCGTTTTGTCGTCTTTCAGCGCCGAGAGACCGCGAATGCACTCCATCCGGAGATATTGGTTGGATCCGGAGATCTCTATCCACAACTCGAACACAGCGACCTGAGAAACGCCGTCTATGGTGACCCCGGTGAGGCCCTCGTTTTCGGCCTGCTGTTTCCACGCGACAAGATCGTCCACGAGAACGAAGGTCTGAGATGCCCAAAGGTCTGCTAGTTTTCCTGAAACCGGCCAAGTAAGAGAACCGGTCGAGAGCTCAGTGATCGCTGGATAGGTGTTGCCGCCGGCATCCTGCACTGTCGAACGCGCATAATACCCGTAACTGTTGCTCAGGCTGCGTGAAGCGCCGAGGAGCCGTGAGTTGACGGTCGCGACATACGCCATGGTGGGCGGATCGGTGTTCGGATCATTTATGAGTCCCGACATCTTTAGAGTGAAGTAGGAGTTCCACGAGGAGGGCATCGTGCCAAAGAACGAATCGTCCAAAGAGCAGGGAGCATTATCAGCATCAGTATCAGTATCAGCGTCGGAAACCGGCGTGTCCGTTTCGGGGACAACGGCTGTGTCGCTGTCAGTAATGAGCGGTTGATCATCGTCGAGCGGCGCTGTTTCGTCGGACACCTCATCGCTCTCTTCTTCGATGTCCCCTGTCTCGTCGGACTGCTCGTCGGCTTGTTCGTCGGTCACCTCGTCGGGAAGCGGTTGATCGGTCGGCTCAGGTGTGTCATCGAGCACCGGTTCCTCTTCGGTTATCGGTTCCTCTTTCGTCGGCTCATCCTCATCGCCGATCTCGAATCCGTCGTCGGCGATTTCTTCGTCGGTGACAATCCCGTCGTTTCCGGTCGCCTGATCGGCGTCTGAACCCTTCGTCGTCGTTCCGCCGCAGGAGACGAAAAACAGCATTGTCAGCCATGCCGCGAGAAAGAATACTACCGTCCGCATGATGTCTCCTCCTTTTCTTAAAGTCCTATTCCTTGCCGTTATCACGATTCATCAAGCGATCTCACTATCCCCGGCACGATTATGGTGACCTTCTGTTCGTCGAGAACCGCCCCCGACCCCGCTTCGACGATCGAGATGATCGCGGTGAAGACCTGCGCATGATCGAGCGGCTCGGCGCAGGTGTCGTTCTCGGCATGTACCGTGAAGGTGAGCGTCGAGCCGGTGACGAGCGGGTTCGAGGTTCCCGTCACAAAGTTCGTGAATCCATTGTGGTAGGAAGCGCCGTTCAAGGCGGCCGGCGTCGCCATCGGAGCGCAATCGTCGCCGGGCGGCGGCAGGAAGGCGAGCGCCTCGATCCGCTTGAGGAAGCAGGCGGTGTCCATCGTGCCGGCGTCACCGTCGTCGTCGGGACGCGCAAAGACATCGAAGGCCGCATACTTCACGAGTGCGTCGATGCCGTTCACAATGGCGGCGTCGAGACCGCTTCCGTTCCCGTCCACGGTGTATCTGAGCGTCGTTCTGCCGGCGCCGGCGCATTCGGGGACCGTCGCATGGGTCGCCTCCGACAGAGCAGAGAGCTGTGCCTCCGCCGTCGCGCTGTCGCACCCGCCGGTCGAGAAGACGGTGATGACCCGTATCCCCTTCCCCGTCAGCGCCGCGAGCGCGGTCGTCGCGTCGGCCCCCCGTTCGTGACTCGGCGCATCGGTGATGTGCACCGCGATGGGGATCGCCTCGGGACGCCAGCCGCCGCTCGTCGCCAGATGGTAGAGCGAAAAGATCCCCGCCTCGGGACAGTCGCCGCCGGACTCGGCGTTGAGACCGTTCACCGCGAGTTGCGCCGCCATGATGTCGGTCGTCGGGTCGCACAGGATGAGGTTCGTTTCGTCTTCGTCCCGGAACTGCGCGACGCCGAAGGCGCTGTCGGTGACCCGGGACCGGACCTGCGGGATGATGAGGCTCGACAGCGAGTGTTTGAGGTTGTAGATCTCGCCGTCCATCGAGCCGGTGGTGTCAACATTGAAGAAGATGTCGGCCTTTTGCACCGACGGCGTGAAGGTGAGAATGTC
>CAYNMQ010000190.1:0-4053 GCA_964398245.1 uncultured Spirochaetales bacterium
CCGGCATTCTTTCCTATCTGCAGGAGGAGGCGGCCGCGGCTTTCGGCGATCGCCCCGGCGCCGCCGTCATGATGGACATCCATTCCGGAACGGTCCTTGCGCTTCACTCAAGCCCCAGCTATGATCCCAACATCCTTGCGCGCAGGAGGATACCGACCAGCATATGGCTCGAATACTCCGGGAGCGCACTCCGCCCGCTCATCAACAAGGCTGTGCAGGACTCCTTCTTTCCCGGCTCCACGTTCAAGGTCATCCCTGCATTCGCCGGCCTCGAGTATCGCGTGATATCGCCCCAGACCTCTTTCCTGTGCACGGGGTGCCTCCTGTTCGAAAACGAGGTGAAATGTTGCTGGAACAAGTGGGGACACGGCTATACGGCGCTCTACCGCGGTCTCAAGGAATCGTGCGACATTTATTTCTATTATCTCTCCGAGCGGCTCGGCCACCATCGGCTCACCGAATTCGCGCATCTTTTCAATGTGGGAAGACAGACCGGCATAGACCTTCCCGCCGAAGAGGACGGCATCCTTCCTACCATGGAGTGGTTCTCTCAAAATCATCCGGGACAACGGATCAACACAGGCTATACGATGAACCTCGCCATCGGACAGGGCGATGTGCGCATGACGCCGCTTCAGCTTGCGGTCGTCTACGCGGCGCTGGCGAACGGCGGACGCATCGTCAAGCCTCACCTCGTAACGGCGGTGGTCACCGATAAGGGAACAAGGACGGCCGTAGAGCCGGAGACCCTGCGCATCCTCGACATCTCCGAGAAGAATCGCCGCGAGATCCTGCGCGCCCTCTGGGGCGTCACCAACGAGGCCGGGGGCACCGCGTTCGTCTATGCGGATCACACCATTCCCGACGCCGCAGGAAAGACCGGCACCAGTCAGGTCATCTCGAAAGAAGAACGCAAACGGATAGATGTGCTCGACGAAGACCGCTACGCGATGACGACGGACGACGCATTGTTCGTCGCCGTCTTCCCTTACAAACACCCTCAGATCGTCGTCGTGACGGTCGTTCAGAGCGGCGCGCGCGGTGGAGAGGTCGCCGCCCCCATCGCCTACCGCCTTCTCAAGGCGTATCACTACCGCGGAAGGATCGAAGAATGAACCGGCGTTTCGACTTCACGCTCATCCTTCCTTTGCTCGCCATTCTCGGACTCGGACTCATCACTCTTTCGAGCGCTCTTTCCTACAATCCGGGAAAGTTCTACGGACAGATCGCCTGGACGCTTATCGCCGTCGTCGTCTTTCTCGTGGTGACCTATCGTCCGCATCGTTTCTGGGAGAATCTTTCGATACCGCTTTTCTTCGCGACGCTCATTCTGCTTTTCCTCGTGCTTATCATCGGCAAGAAGGCAGGCGGGTCCTACCGTTGGCTCGATCTCGGCTTCATGAACTTTCAACCATCCGAGCTCGCTAAAGTGTCCCTCGTCCTCTTCATCGCCTATCGTCTCAACCAGAAACCTACCTTGCAGGACGGGTACAAATTGCGGGACATCCTCCCCGAAGCGGTGGCGGTCGCTCTCACGCTGCTTCTCGTGTATGCCGAACCGGATCTCGGCACGGCCCTTCTACTCGGCACGGTCTCGTTCATCGTCATCTTCTCAACCAAGATACATCGCAAGCGGCTCATAGCCCTCGCGATCATCGCTGTTATCAGCGCGCCGATCCTGTGGCACTTCGCGCTCGCCGACTACCAGAAACGGCGCATCGTCGCCGTAGCGACCATGTTGTGGAGCGACAATCCCGAGATGTCGCGCGCCGACCGCTACCAAACGACCCAATCGGTCATCGCGGTCGGCGCGGGTCGTCTCAGCGGGAAAGGTTATCGCGCCGGCACCCAGAACATTCTCCGGTTCATTCCCGAACATCACACCGATTTTGTTTTTTCGGTATACGCGGAAGAGTTCGGTTTCGCTGGGAGCCTTTTTCTCCTGTTCTTATATTTTCTGCTTATCTACCGCATCCTTATGATCATCCCGCAGGTCTCCGACAAATACATGGCGCTCGTCACGATGGGCACCGCCGCCCTCGTCTGGCTGGAAGTCGTCATCAACATCGGGATGGTCTCCGGCATGTTGCCGGTCGTCGGGATCCCGCTTCCGTTCTTCTCTTACGGAGGGTCGGCGCTCGTCGCGCACGCCATCCTGCTCGGTCTTGTCCACAATTTCAGCATCCACAGCAGATATCGTTAGCGATACGCGGACTAGAACGCCGAGATCTCCCGCGCGCTTCCCGTGACCATGTAGATCCGAAGAGAGAATTTCTCCTTCATGCGCCCGATATAGTCGTGGTCGCGCCAGCCGACCGACAGGGCTGTGGCAAGCGCATCGGCGGTCGTACAGTCGGAAGCCGAAACGGTGACCGAATGTGCTCCCTGGACCGGAAGGCCGGTGCCGGGGTCAACGATATGCGAATAACGCTTTCCGTC
The DNA here is from genome assembly GCA_964398245.1 of uncultured Spirochaetales bacterium. Lineage (GTDB taxonomy): Bacteria > UBP6 > UBA1177 > UBA1177 > JAKLFG01 > CALITV01. The sequence continues at coordinate 2,440 of CAYNMQ010000190.1, forward strand.
CTTTTCGAGGTAGCGTTCATAATCGCCGGATGTAGAGATGTTCAGGCATCCTTCCGCAGGCACCTCAAGCGTTTTGAGGAAGTGGTCTTTCAGGAACGGATCGCGGACGCCGATCCTCCACGGTCTTCCGTGCTTCGTGCCGCAGGCGACGATCTCGCCGGTGTAGTTGACGAGGAAATGACGGATGCCTGCCTGTTCCAGCAGGCGACGGGTCTCATCGGCGGCATAGCCGGCAGCGATCCCGCCGAAATCGAGCCGCACCCCTTCTTTCTTGAAAGCGACGGTGCTCGCCGAACAGTCCACCGTGAGGTTCTCCACGCCGACCAGCGGCAGATAACGACGCACCTCGGCCGGATCAGGCACCTCGTTGCGGTGAATATCCCAGAGGAAGCCTTCGCTCTTGTAGGTGATGTCGAATTTCCCCTCGGTCTCGCGGGTGATGCGCACCGCCCGTTCGAGAAGACGGCAAAACCACGGCGGCACGGGGACCGGGCCTGTATGCGCTTCCCTATTGATCTTCGTAACGAGACTCCCGGCGTCATAGTAGTTGAGCGTCGCCGACATCTCGGTCACCATTGCGACGACCTTTTTCTCCACCGCCTCGTCGCGCGGTCCGGCGTAGGCCACGCTCAGATCGCCGCCAAGCCCCCGGAACGAGAAGGTGTTGAGCGGCTTTTCGGTACAGGCGCACAGAAAAAGGAAAAACAAAAGGAAGCCGCAAACCGCCTTTTCCACTGCCTACTCCGTTATGAGGCGAGGCATATGCGGCGCAATGCGCGTCACGATCTCGTAGTTGATGGTGCCGACGAGCGCGGCGAGATGATCGGCCGTTATCTCCTGCCCCCCCGAAGAGCCGATGAGGATCACCTCCTCTTCGAGGCGCACCTCCGGGACATCGGTGACATCGATCGCGGTCAGGTTCATCGCCACACGGCCGCGGACCGGCGCGCGGTGTCCCCTGACAAGAACATACCCGTTGTTCGAGAGTTTTCGGTCGTAGCCGTCGGAGTAACCGATCGGCAGAATCGCGCGCCGGCTCTGCCTCGTCGGTTGGTATGTGCCTCCCTAGCCGATGAAAGACCCGGCCGGGACATCCTTGATCTGCGAAATGCGCGCCTTCCACGACAGGACCGGGTGGAGAAGGTGTTCGGAGCCATTGCCGTAAGCGGAGCGATAGGAAAGGAAGGTCTCTTTCGACGGCCACAAGCCGTACTGGGCGAGGCCGACCCGCACCATGTCGAAATGCGTCTCGGGGAACAGAATGGCGGCGGCGGATGAGGCGATATGGCGCTCGAAGTCGTGAAAACCGGCGGCGGCGACCATGTCGCATACCTCTTGAAACCGCGCCATTTGAGCCAGCGCATAGGTGTGGTCAGTGGTATCCTCGATATTGGCGAAGTGGGAAGAAATGCCTTCCAGCACCAGCTTCGGGTTTTTTTGATCAGGTTCAGAAAGCTGCCCAGCTTATTGAGAGCAATTCCCTGGCGGTTGGTTCCGGTCTCAATTTTTAGATGAACCAGGGCCGGCTTGTTCTGTTTCTTAGCTGCGGCGGCCAGCGCCTTCAGTGTTTCCAGGTTATAAACCGTCGACCTGAGTTCAGCCCGGACCGCTTCC
>CAYNMQ010000191.1:0-4048 GCA_964398245.1 uncultured Spirochaetales bacterium
ACATGCGAAGCATCCTTCGCCTTCCTTGTCAAAGGAAGGCCTACGGAAGGATTTGTCCAAGCGGGACGCGGCGACCACAAATCCCGTCAAGGCCCCCTTGACAAGGGGCCGGAAGGAAGAACATGCGAAGCATCCTTCGCCTTCCTTGTCAAAGGAAGGCCTACGGAAGGATTTGACATGAAACGCCTCCCGCGCATAGCCGACTACGACACGCGGCTCACCGAACGGGCCAAGGAACTGCGCCGCGAACAGACACCCGCCGAAAAGCGGATGTGGGAGATTCTTCTGCGGCGCGACCAGATGCGCGGGCACCGTTTTTTGCGGCAGAAACCTCTGCGGCACTTCATCGTCGATTTCTACTGCGCGGAGCTGCTGCTCGCGATCGAGATAGACGGAAGCGCCCATGACGACCGCAGGGAATACGACGAGGATCGAACGGTCCTCCTCAACGAACTGAACATCGAGGTCATCCGGTATCACAACGACGAAGTCATGAACGACATCGTCTCCGTCGCGAACGACTTGGAACGGAGGGTCAGAGATCGTGAAAAAGAACTGGCGACCGACATCCCATCAAAGCCCTGACTGCAAATCCCGTCAAGGCCCCTTTGACAAGGGGCCGGAAGGATGGGGGCCGACATCCGTCGTCCCCCTTGACAAAGGGGGATGGAAGAGGGATTTCAAAGGAAGGCCTACGGAAGGATTTGACAAAGGGGGATGGAAGGGGGATTTAACGAATACGGAAGGATTTACCCATAAAGGCGCGGCCATTCTCTTCTTGCTCTGCGCCGCGCTCACCGCGGCGTTCATCGGATGCGGCGACTGCACCACCGCGACCGAAAAGACCTATAACTACACCCCCGCCGCGACGCTCCGCCTCGCCACCGAACCGCCCTCCTGCCCCAAAGCCGACGAACGCTTCTCCGACGAACACTTCACCGTCGACACCGCCGCCATCATCGCCAAGCTCGGCGGCGGCAGCGCCTCCTATGCGCCGGCGGAAGGCGAGGCCGCCAAACCCGACTACATTCCCGACACCATCTCGGTCGGCCCCTACACCAAATGCCTCATCCACACCGAGAAGGCCGACCCGCATACCGACTGCGCGCCGAACAACTACTTCAAACTCTTCTTCGGCGTCTCGCAGGAAGAGATAGAGGAGATATATTTCATCTCCCTGTTCGGTCTCGAATCCCTTAACGCCGTCATAAAGACGCCGCTGACCGACGGGACCGGCTGCACCTTTTACCTGTATGAAGATCTCAATGACGGCGCTTCGGGCTCTGTGGAATGTTACAACCCGAAGAACACCCATCCCTCAGGCACCTATTCCTTCATCTGGCACGCGCCGCAATAACGGAGGAACCATGACCCGCGCGACCCTCACCAACCACGACGGCTCCCGCTTCTTCCCGACACGCGACGAAGCGATGGATTGGATCACTGACACGAGAGGAGAATAGGCACATGACCGACGACATCATCATCGAAGTGGAACCGGGCCACGAAAAGGACGGCACCATCGCCGTCCTCCGCAAACTCGGTGAACTCGAGACGGACTCCGCCCTCCTCTACCGCACCTATGCCGGCATCTGGCGTAAGGACACGGACTTCTGGGAAGGGCTCGCCGCGACCGAGGAACGGCACCGCGCCTACCTCGACGACCTCATACGGATGATCGAGGCGGATCCCGGACGCTTCACGCTCTGTCAGCCTTTCTCGGTCACGATGGTGGACGAGGTCATCAAAAAGATACATCACCACATCGGCCTTGCGCGGTCGGGGCATCTCGAAGCACAGCAGGCACTCTACCACGCGCACCATCTCGAGAACCTTGCGGTCGAGTCGGAACTGGCGCGCCTGTTCCAAAGCGACGACCCCGAGTTCCTGCGTCTCTCCGGAGAGATACTGGCCGACGAGAAGGATCATCAGGGGGCCGTCACGCGTCTCCTGAAGGAACGGTGTCCACGCCGCACGGGCGGCGGCAAGAAGCCCCGACGCAACGACGATAATGGGAGGTGACATCATGAGGGCATCCCTGCTCGCCTTTCTTACCGTCCTCGCGTTCATCGCCTGCGACGAGAATCCCGGGCCACCCGCCATGCTCGACCTCGTCTCGGCGCAGGACATCGGGATACTGGAGACGAACGCGAAGATCGGCGGACGCGACGGCGGCTACAGCGGGCTGTTCGGCAGCAGGTCGGTCTGGCTCTACGGCGACACCATCCTCGTCGAGGCCGACGCGCAGGGCCACACCTGGCTCAACAACTCGTGGTCGTGGACCGAGGACCTCGACCCCGCCGGCGGCATCACCGGCTTCCACGAGCGCACCGACGCCGCCGACGCCCCGACCGAGTTCTTCCCGCTGACCGCCGAGGAGGCGGCCTACAACGCCGCGCACTACGGCAGCGAGGGATGCGCCGAGGAGCCGTGCGGCGCGCGCTGGGCGATGTGGCCCGGCCCCATCGTCGAGGACCCGGCGCGCTCTCGGGCGCTGATATTCTACGGCAAGGTCCACGCCGCCCCCGGCGACATGAACTTCTACGGCGTCGGCCACTCGCTCGCGGTGTGGGAGGACTTCGACGCGGCGCCCGCGCGCCCCGAGGTGCGCCCCGGGACCGACGAGCCGACGCTCCTCTTCGCGCAGGACGAACCGGCCTTCGGCTCGGCGGCGGTCATCCACGACGGATACCTCTATGCCTATGCCTGCGACCTCGACTGGCTGACCAAGCCCTGCAAACTGGCCCGCGTCCCGCTCGCCGACGCGCTCGTCCGCTCCGAGTGGCGCTTCTGGGACGGCACCGCGTGGTCGGAAGACATCGGCGACGCGAAGGCGCTCTTCGACGGTAACGACATCATGAGCGTCTTCCGCTGTCCCTTCTCGGGGGTGTTCGTCGCCATCTACGCCCAGCCGATGGACGCCAAGGCGATGCTGCGCACCGCCCCCGCCCCGGAGGGGCCGTGGTCGCGCGCCGTGAAACTGTTCGATGCCAAGAAACCGGAGGGGGGCGACTGGGTCTACGACATCCTCGCCCACCCCGAATACGCGGAGGACGACGGACTGACGCAGTATCTCACCTACTCGCGCTCCACCGCCTTCTTCCGGTCGGAGATACGCGTCGTGAAGGTGAAGTTGAAGGATATGGGGGTGGAGTGAACAAAAATCCCGTCAAGGCCCCTTTGACAAGGGGCCGGAAGGATGGGGATACGCAGTATCCTTCGCCTTCCTTGTCAAAGGAAGGATTGCGGAAGGATTTGACAAAGGGAGGTGACCCATGAGAACATTCGCGCTGATGCTGGGCATCCTCGCGTGCCTTGCGCTCTCGGGTGCCGAACCTGCCGGGAAACCGGCGGGCGGCGAGACGAAGTACCTCTTCGTGACTCCCGCGACACCCGGCGGCATCGTCCCCGCCGCGCTCGAAAAAGGGCTCCGCATCGCGTTCCTCTTCGACCCGGGACAAAAGGAGTGGCTCAAGGTCGTCGTCCCGGCGCTCAAGGGCACCAAGCCACTCCTCTTCGTCCGCGGCGACCTCAAACCGGAAGAGACCGCTTACCTCAAGAAGATACTCGACCAACTCGATTACGAAGCGCTCGTCATCCACGCGAAACTTACCGCCGGAGACAGCCTCGGCCCTGTGCCACTCACCGACCTCATCACCATCGAGCGCGTCGTGGACATTGACCACGGCTGGGTCGACTACGACCTCCGCCGCGGCGGGAAACCGGAACGCGGCATCCTCCAAGGTAAACAAGATGCACAGGACTTCACCGGCGACACCTTCGGCGTGGCGGGCGGCATGGTCTTCAAACAGGCCAAGGTGGCTCTCGTCAACCTCGACCGCCCCGGCGCATCGATCCCAAAGGGCATGAACATCGTCGTTATCTTCTCGGCAGACCCCGAAAAAGCAAAAGGAGTCCTCAAGTGAAAAGAGGCACGGAAAACACGGCGACCGCATCAGACCGGGGCAACCACGCGATGCCGCTGAGCAAGTAGCGGGGAATAGATGCGGCGGGCACGGAAGACACGGCGACCACATCAGGCCGGGGC
>CAYNMQ010000192.1:0-4030 GCA_964398245.1 uncultured Spirochaetales bacterium
TTTTGTATGTAGCGACTTAACCTCTTTCTTGGGGGCCGGTTTCACCGCTTTTTTCTCTACCTTTACCGGTTTTGCCGGGCTCTTCTTCGGTTTCGCAGGGGGTACAGCCTTCTTTTTCTCGGGCATTTTCAACTCCTTACATCAAGTCCTCTGTTCCGAAAGAGCGACAACGCACGAAGACACTATAGCGAGGAGAAGAAAAAACTCAATAATTTTTTGGATTTTCATCTAAAAAGCAGCCGTTGTGTCGCTGAAAGAAACACCTTTTATCCCAGCGACCGCCATATCTCTAAGTTTTTCAAGTCATTGCCATTCCGTCAGAAAAGAGAAAAGTAAACGCTTTTCCTTTTTGCGTCCCTTCTCTTTACTTCTTTTTTTCGTCGGGGTATATCCATTTTGCCACAACCAACGGAGGATCCCATGCGCGTCGCCCTTGTTCAGAACCGGCCTGACTTCGGGAAAACTGAAGGAAATCTCGATAAATTACTGAACCTTATCGAATCAACAACCGCCGACCTCTATGTCCTCCCCGAACTCTGTTTCTCCGGCTATCAGTTCACCTCCCGGGAAGAGGCGACGAGGTATGCCGTCCCGCCCGACGGCGCGGTGATCGGCTGGTTCCGGCAAGCGGCGAAGGAGCGTAACGCTGCGATAGCGTTCGGCTATCCGGAGAAAGGTCCGGAGGGTCCCTACAACCCGGCGATGATCGTCACCCCCGACGACCGCGACCTCCGCTACCGGAAGACCCATCTCTTCTACCGCGAAAAGGAGATATTCCTGCCGGGCGACACCGGCTTCGGCATCATCGAGTGGGCGGGGGTCAGTATCGGGCTCGCCGTCTGTTTCGACTGGTTCTTCCCCGAGAGTTTCCGGACGCTTGCCCTCAAGGGGGCCGACATCATCGCCCACTGCGCCAACCTCGTCATGCCCTACTGCCAACAGGCCGACTTCACCCGGGCGCTGGAGAACCGCGTCTATATCGCGACCGCCAACCGCATCGGGAGCGAAGAACGAACCGGCGAAAAACTCACCTTCACCGGCGGAAGCGTGCTCGTCTCGCCGGGCGGCGAATATCTCCTCACGCTTCCGAAGGATGCCGAGACGGTGCAGGTCGCCGAGATAGATCCTCTCTGGGCACGCAATAAGAAAATAAATGAATTCAACGACCTGTTCGCCGATCGGCGGGGGGAATATTATCTTTAGATGTGACCCCACCAACCCATTTCATGCGAATTTAAGAGGACGATCAATAAACAGAGCTAAACGCTCGGCTTCAGCTTTGGCTCTATCCAGCGTCTCGTCTTGAGGGCGGTTCTCTATCCTAGACCTCCACTTGCGTAGCGGCACCAGTTCCCCGTCAATGTCCATCGAAAGATTAAAATACCAATACACATAATATCTCCCCTGCTCGCTTCCCGATGCATCCTCCGGCCCACGGCACTGGGCGTTCAACACGAGCTGTGTCATATCGCGTATACAACCTCTCCGCGTAACAGAGATGAAGAAAGATGACTTCTTGCAAACGAAAGTTCCGTGCTTCACATCGAACACGGTGCGGACGCTTCTGCCAAGCATGGCTAAGCCCGCGAGCCCGAATCCAAAAGGGAACATGACCCGGAATATCCAGATGACAGGGTTGACCTCCTTATAGATATCGGGCCTGAAATACAAAATATATGCGGCAAAGACCCCAAAGGCCAAGGCGAGTCCACCAAAAGCATAGCTGTTGTCGTACACTGTACATCGCAGGGCATGGTCATCAACCCATATACCACCGTTTAGCAGTACTCGTATCTTTTTAATGAAATTCTGCATCGATTTATTTCCTCAAGTTTTCCTTTCTTACGCCTGCATCTTTATTATACCGATTACGGCTTGCATAGATCTGTCACCTGAATATGCGGTGCGAGAACAGCAGGAAAACAATCCCTACGACAAAACCAAGAACGCTCATGGCCTTGAAAACATATATGATTAATTGAAGCGACGAAAAGGTGAACGGTCCGATGGTCAGATACTCCGGAGCATCTGACTCTTCAGGATTCGAGGGATTGAATAGTATTCCAATATCGTCGCCCACCTGATATTTGCTCGCAGTTATTCCATATGAAATCTCGCCGCGATATTCGATCCCATTATGTGAGAAACGATATTTCACAAAAGCCGACCAGCGGCTGTGTTCGCTGTCTAGCATCTGACATGAAATGTCATAGACAGTCGCTTTCGCGTTACGCCAGTGTTTGATTCTTGCCCAGCGTTCTTGGAATCTCCTAGCCACTATGAGCGGAATGAAGCTGCTTAAGCAAACCATTAAGGGGATCAGTTTCATCAATGCGTTCTTCAATCAGATTGCTCCGCATAAGATGCAGGATTCGTCGTTTCTACCGAATAAGACACCTTTCGATAATTTGCCACAGGTGACTTAACCATCTATGCGGCTTGCTCCTCTATCCACCCCACGCTTGCCCGACTTCAACAACGGATAACAGAGAATAACTACATTGCTCCCGAATTGTCAAGCATCAAGAAACTTGCCGTGCGGCGAAAAGCGGATAGGGTGAGGGCGGTCATTTTTTTCGGAGGTTCTGCCATGTCGGCACATAAAACATTTTCTCCCGCGACGATCGTTGTCCACGGCATCCACGGTCACCACGCGGGAACGCTCGATCTCGTCCCGCCCGTCCATCTCACCTCGACCTTCGTCTTCAAGAACGCCGACCACGGCGCCGGCTGTTTCGCCGGGACCGACGAGGGCTACATCTATACGCGGCTCGGCAACCCGACGCTCGATCTGCTGGGCGAGAAGATGGCGGCGATCAAAGGGGCCGAGGCGGGACTCACCGCCGCGTCGGGGATGGCGGCCCTCGCGGCGGTCGCGATGACGCTCTGCCGCCCCGGCGACAACTTCGTCGCCTGCAACTCGCTCTACGGCGGCACCTTCGCCCTGTTCAACCGCCATATGCGCGACTTCGGCGTCGAGCCGCGGCTCCTGCCGCCCGCCGACTGCCGCGACGGCGAGAAGGTAGCGGCGGCGACCGACACGAAGACCCGGTTCCTCTTCATCGAGACGCCCGCCAACCCGACGCTCGATGTGTACGACATCGCGCTGTGGGCCCGCGCCGCCAAGAAGCGCGGCGTGCCGCTCGTGGTGGACAACACCTTCCCGTCGCCGTGGCTTTCCTCGCCGCTCGCGCTGGGCGCCGACATCGTCGTCCATTCGGGGACCAAGTACCTGTCGGGACACGGCGACATCATCGGCGGCATGATCGTCGGCTCGAAGGAGATGATGACGCGGATAAAGAAGGACTACCTCAACAACTTCGGCCCGACCATGAGCCCCTTCACCGCGTGGCTGTTCCTGCGCGGCATCAAGACGCTCGCCGTCCGGATGGAGAAACACTGCGACAACGCCGAAAAGATAGCCGCGTTCCTCGAAAAGCACCCGAAGGTGACGAAGGTCTGGTATCCCGGCCTGCCGTCGCACCCCGACCACGCGCTGGCGAAAAAGCAGATGCGCCGCTTCGGCGCGATGATCGCGTTCGAGGTGAAGGGTGGCCTCGAGGCGGGCAAGAAACTGATGAACAATGTGAAACTCTGCACGCTCGCCGTGTCGCTCGGCGACTGCGAGACGCTCATCCAGCATCCCGCCTCGATGACCCACGCCTCCATCCCCCGCGAGGAACGGCTCAAGGCGGGGATAAGCGACGGACTCATCCGTCTCTCGGTCGGCATCGAGGACGCCGCCGACATCATCGCCGACCTCGATACGACGCTGGCGCGCATCTGACGACGGCATCCACGCTCCCCCTCGTCCCTTTTGTCACCTTGACTTTTCCCCAACCGCTACTATAAGGTAGAGAAACCTCACGGAGGCCTCATGCAACCGTCCGAGAACACTAAGATATCCGACCTTTCCGACCGAGAGCGCGACATCCTCCGCTCCATCGTCAACCTTTACTCCGAGGGCGGCGGCCCCGTCGGATCGCAGGTGGTAAGCAAACTGCTGGGGGGTATGTCGTCGGCGACGGTC
>CAYNMQ010000193.1:0-4004 GCA_964398245.1 uncultured Spirochaetales bacterium
GTAGAGTTCTACGGCATCCGTAACACCCCCGAAGAATATGTCGGAGAACAAGGAATCATCGTCGGCTACGGCATCACGAGCACAAACGCCTACGACTCGGGCGTTCGTCGCTGGGGCAATACGACGATCCTCCAGAAGGGAACCATCATGGGGAAGCCCAACCTGCTCGAGATCGGCAATCCGTCGGGCACCTGTCAGGGCGACTCGGGAGGCCCCTTCTTCACGACACAGAACGGACAGCTCGTCGTCTCGGGCGTCACCTCGTTCGGCGGACAGGTCTGTTACGCCGACAAGCAGGGCTACGACACCTGGGTCATCAAATACCGCTCGTGGATAGAGCAGATCGTTCAGCAGTTTACCGGCCACGGACTCCTGAGTTCCGGCGTCTGCGGCGACGGCAATGATTACTGCAGCCCTGGTCAAACCAAAGATTGCGGCCTCATTGACAGCCACTACGAATCGGGGACCGCCGCCCCCTGCAACAGCGGGTGCACCTATTGGGACACCTCGGTCTGTTCGCCGAAGTGCGGCGACGGCTTCGTTCTGGCTCCCGAGGTGTGCGAAGTGGGCGACTACAAGGACTGCGCCGAACTCGGCCAGTATGTCGGCGGCGTCAACGCCCCGTGCGGCGACGACTGCATGAGTTACAACACCAACTACTGCACCGCAACGGTCTGCGGCGACGGGGTAAAGGAAGGCAACGAGTTCTGCGATTCGCAGCTCACCTCCTGCGAGACGCTCGGCAGTTACCCGAAGAATTACTATGCCCGCTGCAACAGCACCTGCACCGCCTTCGATGTCAACGACTGCATCAACGGCGCGATCATCTGCGGCAACGGCGTAGTCGATCCGCTCGAACAGTGCGACGACGGCAATACGACGAGCGGCGACGGCTGTTCATCGAAGTGCAAACTGGAAGGATCCGCTGCGCCCGTCTGCGGCAACGGCATCAAAGAGACGGGCGAGGAATGCGACGACGGCAACACGACAAGCGGCGACGGCTGTTAGGCCGCCTGTCTCACCGAGGACCCGAACGCCGTCTGCGGCAACGGCATCAAAGAACAGGGCGAGGAATGTGACGACGGCAACCTTATCCCCGGTGACGGCTGTGAACCCAACTGCACCGTAACCCCGGCCCAGCAGGTCTGCGGCAACGGCATCAAAGAGGGCACCGAACAGTGTGACGACGGAAACCTCATCCCGGGCGACGGTTGTGAGCCGAACTGCCTGCTTACTCCGCCCGGCAACGAGGTCTGCGGCAACGGCGTCATCGAGGCGGGCGAAGAGTGCGACGACGGCAATCTCATCCCCGGTGACGGATGCAATCCCGACTGCACCTATCCGCGCACGCCGCATGAGGGAGGTGACTCGGGAGGTTGCGGCTGTTCGCTCATGTTTTAGTCAGGGAGCATTTATTCTTGACTTTTTTGAGAGAGACTTCATAGAATCGGCATGTGTTTGAGGATAACCCATTATCATCCGTTATCATGGAGGTAAGAACGATGAAGTGGATTCTTAGCGCGATCATGTTCACGGCGATCCTTTTCGCGGTCGCCTGCAGCAACGACGACGGCGGCAGCGGCCTTGTCGGGACGACCTGCACGACCGAAGGTGTGATGGTATGCGACGACAACGCCCACATCCTGAAATGCGAAGGCGGCGTGTGGAAGGACCTCTTCGACTGTGCTTCCGTCAGCAAAGCCTGCGTTGAGGTGCTCGATGTCGCTGCGTGCGGCTTCACGGGCATCTACCCGGGCCCCGTCACGGGCAGTGACTCCGTCAATGAGAGGGTCACTGACACCTGCCCCGACACCGGCACCGACACCGGCACCGACACCGACACGGTTGCCACCTGCGGTAACGGCATCACCGACAGCGGCGAGGTGTGCGACGGCGGTGCGAAGAACTGCACTGAACTCGGCGGCGGCTACACCGGCGGCTTCGCGACCTGCAAGAGCGACTGCTCCGGCTGGGACACGACCAATTGCACCAGCGGATCAGACACCGACACGGTGCCTGACACCGACACGGGAACCGGCGACAAGTCCTGCAGCGAGATCAACTCCTGCATGGGCGACTGCACGAGCGGCGACCAGACATGCTACCAAGCCTGCTACGACGCCGGCTCGGCCGACGGCAAGGCGAAGTTCGACGCGCTGATGAGCTGCATCGAGACCAACTGCGCGAACGAGTGCGGCTCGAGCGGCACCACCGAATCCTGCAACACCTGCGCCGACACCAACTGCAGCGACCAGCTCGATGCCTGCTTCATCAACGAGAATGCGCCGGTCTACGGCACGGTGAACGCGAACAACACCGCCTTCAACTACATTTACGACGGCGACGGCGACCTTAACACCCAGATCCAGTCGAACATGTCGGGCGTCGTCATGCAGGCGGTCTTCACCGGCACCTACACGGCATCTAACAAGCCGATCCCGCCGGCCGGCGCGTCGCAGAACCTCGCGCTCGCCATGCATGTCGCTGCCGACGGCTCCAGTCCCGCCAGCATCATCGTGATGCAGCAATCGGCTTCGGGCCAGAGCATCGTCAACCCGATCGTGCAACTCATGTTCCCGAGCGACCAGATCACGCCCGGCCAGTACGACATGGATCCGACCAAACAGGGAAGCGCGGCCCTCGTGCTCGCCAACGCGGTCGGCCAGAGCGCTTGCCTGCTCGCCTACTGCTTCAGCGGGACGACCAATGTCACGGCGGCGGTCAACACGACCCAGACGAGCGGCGGATCGATCACCTTCGGCGTCACCAACGCGAAAGTGTACTACCCGACCGAAACGCCGATCGGCGACATCTCGGGACAACTCAGCGGCGCGCAGATCTGCCCGAAAGAGTAGTTCCTGTTTCCTTCCGGTTTTCCGGCCCTCCCCGCCCGGGAGGGCCTTTTTTTTGCCAACGGCTTCGACTGCGCTATAGTGAGACGAGTCTGTGAAAAGGGAGGATACCACCATGAGGCTCTTTTCTCACGAAGAGTTGGCCCAGCGTATCGGGCGCTTCCAAAAACGGCTCAGCGAACAGAAGATCGGCGCGGCGCTCCTCACCGCCAACAGCGATCTCTTTTACTTCACCGGGTCGGTCCAGCGGGGGATACTGGTGATCCCCGCCGGGGGAGAGACCACTTACTTTGTCCGTAAGCACCTCGAACGGGCACGCCGCGAGTCACCGCTGAAGGTCGAGCCCTTTGATACCGAAAAGACACGCGCGCTGCTCATGGGCCATGATTCCATCGGCTTCGCCGCCGATGTGACGACGGTCGCCGAGCGCGACTTTTTCGCCGCCAAGGTGGCGCCGCCGGAGGCCAAACTCGTGGACATCTCTTTTCCGCTCGCCCTTACCAAGATGGTCAAGTCGCCGGTGGAGATCGCGCTCATCGAGCAGGCGGCCGCCATCAACCGCGCGGTGCATCGCTACGCGCGGGAAGCGTACCGCTCCGGGATGCGCGACATAGACCTTCAGGTCGCGATCGAGTCTTACGCCAGACGCGAACGCGGCCATCCCGGCTCGTTCCGGCTCCGCGGACCTCAAATGGAGGGAGCGCTCAGTCTTGTCGTCACCGGCACCTCGGCCCTCGAGCCGACCTACACCGACTTCCCCATCGGCGGCAAAGGACTTTCGCCTGCCGTTGCGCAAGGAGCCTCGGGCGAGATCATCGAACGCTATTTCGTCGTCGACTTCGTCGGCGCCTGTCACGGGTATGCCGCCGACTCGACCCGCACCTATTTCACAGGAAAACCCTCCGATGAGATATCCTGTCTCTACGGCGAGCTGCGCTCCTTCCTTGACAAGATCGTTTCGTTCATCACCCCCGGCATCACCGGCGAAGAGGCATGGAACTACGCCACCGCGCTCGTCGGCGTCTGCTCGTGGCGTGACGGCTTCATGGGACTCGACGCGAAGGTCAGATTCCTCGGCCACGGGATAGGGGTCGACGTCAACCAGCTACCGGTCATCGCGGCCGAGCAGAAGATCCCGTGCGAGAACGGCCG
>CAYNMQ010000194.1:0-3962 GCA_964398245.1 uncultured Spirochaetales bacterium
CCTGGGATCCCGGGACTTCAAGTAGCCGCCTCCGCCGGGGCACTTGCATATGGTTTCAGCCCCGATCCGCCGCCAAGTCCGCCCGATTCACCTAACCCGCCGCCGCCGCCGCCGCCGCCCGACCGGACGGTCTAAAAGGCTTTTTTAGCAAACAAGGTCTTATCTGGCTATTTCGAAGCGGAGAGTGGTGTTCCCCGCCTGAATGACATCGTTGTGCGCCAGTTGTTTCCGCTGGGTGGTTTTGGATCCGTTCACCTTTATCTTGTTGCCGCTCCCCAGATCTTCTGCCCAAAAGGCGCCGTTCTCAAAGAATATCCGGAAATGACGCCGCGATACGGCAGGGTCGGCGAGAACGAGATTGAGATCGAGGTTGCGGCCGACGATGAATTCGGCCGATCTGATGACGGCCGTTTTTCCCTTGTCTTCTCCGGCGATGACCGTGAGGCGTCCTTCCGCCGGCAACGATCCGGTCTCCGCGGCCGGGGCGGCGGCGGTGACCGGGCGAACGATCTCGAGTTCTTCGAGCGGCTCCGCGGCCGGCGCCGGTGCGGCGACGGGAGCAGAGGCCGATACCGCTGGGGCGACGCCGTTCTTGGGCGGTATCACCGCAAAGGCGTTCACGACCCACCCGGAAAGTTTTTCGCGCGCCTGAGGAGAAGGTTCTCCTTCATAGATGCGACGGATGATGAAGTCGAGGAGTTCACGATCGGCGGTGGCGGGCGTCCGCTGTGCCACGAAATAGTCGGCTATCTTCTTTTCGTAGATGGTGAGCCGAAGCGGAGAAAGGATGGCGGCGAGATCGAAGACCTCTTTATGGTACGCGTCGAGCGGGGCAAGGTCTTCGGCGCGGGTCTTCTCGCCGAGGTTCAGGGTAAGGTAGGGTGCAGGGTCCATGACGCCCGGTTCTCCGCCGTCGGCGAAGAACTTCCAGTCGACTCCGTTGGTGAGGACGGCGACCTTGTCGCCCGGCACGAGACGGAACAACGCCGCAAGCATCGCCTGTTCCTCCGCCGGCTCTTCGGTGCCGAAGTAGGTCTGCACGATGATGACGGGTACCTCGTTCCGCATAACGGCGAAGTCGGCGGTAAGCGTTTTTCCATGCGGCGACTCGACCGGGAATCCCGCCATGAACTCGCCGGGGTTGTAGACATCCCACCCGAGGATCTTGAAGAACGGCACGACGAGCGATTGCCGTACCGTGTCGCGGCTGCGCAGATACTTTTGAAGCGTTCTGATGTTCTTTGCAAATGCTACGAGTTCTGTCTTGTAGGACATGGCGCCCTCCTTTTGTAGTCGTAAGCCCGTATTTAGGGTACCCTTCAGATAGGGAAAATCAATTTTTCTGTTGACACGGGAGCAGAACATTTTTACCATAAAAAAAGAAGACTCTGTCGGGGTAAGGATATGAGAAAGATTACCGTAGTTCTCCTTTTTGGATGCGCGGCGATGTTCGCCTGTTCCAACGCGAAAAGCAGCCGCCCGGCTGACGGAGATGTGGGCATCGGGAATACCGATGACGATTCACTTTGGGTCGCAGATGAAGATGATGTCTTTTCTTCCGATGAGGAAAGCGAGAATGAGGGGGAAACCTCCGATTCGGTCACGGAGGAAGAACATCCGGACAGCACGGAAGGCGCGTTGACCCCGGAGGGCGATGGGAGCGGAATGGGCGGGGATGGGGAAGAAAACGAATCCTCTGATTCTTTCAACGAGGAAGAAGAAACAGGTGACACTGATACCGCTACTGGTGATGAGGAACTGTCGGAAGAGGAGGACTCGAATGAGGAATTTCCGGATATTGATGTGCCGCCGATAATCTGCACACCTTACGAGGTGGAGGAGTGCCCCTATTCAGGGCCTCCTGCGACCAAGGACAAAGGAGAGTGCAAGGCGGCGACGAAAACTTGCTCAAGCGACGGGACCTTCTGGAATCAGTGCGTTGGTGAGATCCTCCCCAAGCCGGAGATTTGCAGTAACGGATTGGATGACGATTGCGATGGGACGGTGGACGAGGACGAAGACCTTGACGGTGATGGCTGGGGGGCCTGTTCCGGCGATTGTTGTGACAACCCTTCTCAATGTGCCGATCCGGCGAAGGTGAATCCGGGCGCCGTCGAGGTCCCGGGGGATGGAGTGGACAACGATTGCAATGGTCAGATAGACGAATCCCCGCAGCCTTCCTGTTCGAGCAGTGCGAAGTTCAGCGGTACTGGCGCGCTCGATCTGCTCTACGCTATGGACATCTGCAAACATTCGGTTAGTGGGTCGTGGGGTATCGTCGGCACGCCGACGCTCACGCGCGCCAACGGTTCCGGCTCGATAGACAGCAGTAATCGGCAGGTTGCAGTGATGACCCAGTTTGGTACCGATGCGTCGAATATGGCGATTGCGAATGGTACGATGGCGGTTCTCTCTTCGGGGCGTGCCCGTGATGCCAATGACCCCGACCCCACGACGACGGTGAGTTACAGTTATTATACGGGCAATCCGCCCGCTGACTTTGTTGCGGCCCACGGGGGACAGTTGCCTACGACGAAGGTGGGATGTCCGAATGGTTCCGGTGCCAACGATGGGGTAATGCTTTCAGTGCAACTCAAGGTCCCGACGAACGCACAGTCATTCTCTTTCAACTTCCGGTTTTTCTCTCAGGAGTACCGCCAGTGGACCTGCACGAAGTATAACGATTTCTTCATTGCGATGCTCTATACCGGCGCCTCCGGTATTCCCGCCGATAAGAACATCTCATTCGATTCCAATGGCAGCTACATCAGTGTCAATTCTGATCAATTCTTCACAGTGTGCAATCCCAAAACCGGCTATACCTGCCCTGACGGTACCGCCGCTCTCAATGGTACCGGTTACACGCCGGCGGAGGCAGGTGCGACCAAATGGCTTTCGACCACGGCTCCGGTCATTCCGGGGGAAACGATCACGCTCAAGTTCGTGATTTGGGATACCTCTGACCAAAAATACGATTCGCTCGTGCTTCTCGACAACTTCAAATGGAGTGCGCAGGGAACGAGCGGTCCTTCGACCTTCGAGTGCTGGGATCTCAACCAGAACGGTGTCTGCGATGTTGAGACCGAGGATAACTCGGGGGACGGTGTCTGCTCGGAGCGAGACTGCTAAGACCTAGCGCTTGACGAGCACGTTTTCTATCTGACCAACATACATCCGGTGATAGTCTTTCGCCGGGTAGTTTTCCTCGATTGTCGGGTCAAGGAAGTTCGTCGGCGCAATGTCGTGGTAATAAATCTTGCGGCAGAATAGAACGAGCCGTGCCTCGGCAAAGTAGGGGACTTCTTTCTCGTGGAGGAGCATAAGCCCCGAATCTTTTATCTTGTCGCGGTCTTTTCCCGAAACCGAGCCGCAGAAGTTGAGAATGCTCCGGTAACGGTTTTCGAGGAAGGTGACCGAGAAGCGTGGCGACTTCTCCATGAACTGGTAGGTGTGGCGATGTGGCCGCACGAAGACGGTGACCACTGGCCGCTTCCAGAGGATGCCGGCGGTTGCCCAGCCAATCGTCATCAGGTTGGCTTTCTTCGTGTCTCCTGCCGCGAGGAGTGCCCACTCGTCGCCGAACGCGGCAAAGAAATTGTCGGTGAGTTCTTTGGGTGAGATCTCACGGAAAAGGTCGCTGTTCATGATGTGCTCCCTCGCTCATTGACAGTACACGGCATCATAACAGAGCGACAGGGGAAGTCAACGAGAGGGAACGCGGGTAACGCTCCCCTTTTTCAGGCGCTCGTGTTCTTGAGGAGCACCTGTTCGATCGCATCGGTCAGCGCGCTCTTCGGGAGGGCGCCCATCGCCATCTGCGGCTTGTCGTTGAGCGGGATGAAGAGGATCGAAGGGATCGAACGGATGCCGAATACCGCCGCCAGTTCCTGCTCCTCGTCGGTGTTCACCTTGTAGATGTCCACCTTTCCCTCGTACTGCCGGGCAAGTTCCGCAAGGATCGG
>CAYNMQ010000195.1:0-3955 GCA_964398245.1 uncultured Spirochaetales bacterium
CCCGACTCATGGGGAAGACCGGCCGCGCCGCGCAGATCGTCGAGATCGTCCATCGCGCGTTTCGGCTTCTTTTTCTGCTTCGGTTTCGCCTTCGGCGCGGCCGCTTCGAAGACCGGCTCTTCCTCTTCTATCGCCTTTTTCTTCTTCGGCGGATCTTCCTCGAAGATCGGCTCCTCCTCCTCTACCGCCTTCTTCTTTTTCTTCTTGGGGCGGTCCTCGTCGAATGATTCCTCTTCGGCGGCGCGGCGGCGTTCCTCCTCGAGCCGGCGCTTTTCCTCCTCCTTTCGCACGCGCTCCTCTTCAGCGGCGCGGCGGCGCTCTTCCTCAAGCCGTCGTTTTTCCTCCTCCTGCCGGCGCCGTTCCTCTTCGAGGCGCCGCTTCTCTTCGGCCTTCCGGCGCTCCTCCTCCTCGCGGCGCAGGCGCTCTTCTTCCTCTTTGCGTCGCTTCTCTTCGGCGATGCGCGCTTTTTCCTCTTCCTCCTTGCGCTTGATCTCGGCCTCTATCGCCGCTATCTTGTCGCCGACCTCCTTCTTCTCGTCGCAGGCGTCGGCGCTGCCGGCAAGGCACCCTTTTTCGTAGAAGGGAAAAGCTTCCTTGAGGTTCACCAGCTCCTCGGCGCGCGAAAGGAGGTAATCGCCGACCAGTTTGCACATCTCGGCCTCGTTCGCCTCGCATGCCTTGCGCATGAAGGGGTGTGCCTTCTCGAGACCGACCAGTTTCTCGTTGAACTTGAGGATGAGGTTGCTCAGCTTGACACAGGCGGGAACAAGGCCGGAGTTGCATGCCTTTTCGTAGTATTTCTGGGAATTCTTGAGTTTCTCCTCATCGTTGGAGTACTCTTCGACCACATCGGCGATCTTGAGGCATATCTCGTTCTTGCCCCCCTCGCAGGCGCGCGACCAGTACTTCTGCACCTGCTTGTAGCCCTCGGGGTCGTCTATCCGCTTGAACCAGGTGTCGCCCATGTCGGAACAGGTCTCGGTATCGCCGTAGTCGCAGGCCTAATCGAAGAGCTCCTTCGCTTTTTCGACATTCTTCGGCATACCCAGCCCCTTGGCGTGCATCTCGCCGAGCGACCGGCAGGCCTTGGCGAATTTCTTCTCGCAGAGCTTCTCATAGTAGCCGGCGGCCGACGCATAGTCCTGAAAGACGCCGCTGCGGCCGTAGCGCCACATGTCGCCGATGGTGTGGCACGCCTCGTCATAGCCGCCGTTGCAGGCCTTGTCTATGAGCGTGCGTCCCTTTTCGTTCTCGGCGCTCGGCGCGTCGCCCGAGAGCCAGGTGAGGCCCGCCTTGTGACAGCCTTCCATCGAGCCGTCGTTGCAGGCCGAGTCGTAGAAGGCGCGCGCCTTCTCTTTGTTGACCGTGAGGTACCGGTCACCCTCGGCGATCTTCTCTTGCGGCGTGGTCGCGCAAGCGGCGGCGAGCAGACCGAGCGTTGCGACGACGGGAAAAAGCAACGATCTGTTCATGAAATCTCCCCTCTGTATCGTCCTCATTTCAAGTTTCCTATATGGATTTCTTCCGCTTTTGGCAAGTTTATTTCCCCGAATGTTCGTGGAGAAGCCGCATGATGTATATCTGGCCGCGCGCTTTGGCGATAAGTTCGGCGTAGAGCCCATCCTTGCGCTTGATGTCGGGATCGGCCCCTTTCTTGAGCATGTCCTTCACGATGGAGCTCATTCCCTTCTCGACCGCCAGCATGAGCGCCGTGTTCCCATCGTCGTCCTGTATGTTCATATCCATCCGTTTCTCCATGAGGAGGCGGATGAGCTCGCGGTCGTTTCTCTGGATCGCAAGCATCAGGGCGGTCTTCCCTTTGGCGTACTGGAAGTCGAAGTCGGCATCGGCGTTGTACTTGAGAAGCAGTTTGGCAAGGTCGTATTTGCCGGAGGCGAAACAGTACATGAGGAGAGAGTGTCCCTTCGCGTTCTTGATGCTGGGGTTCGCCTTGTAGTCGAGCAGGAGCCGCACCATGGATCTGTCGTTCTGCTCTATCGCGATCATGATCGGCGGCCGTCCCTCGTAGTTCGGCGCGTTGACATTGGCGCCCCGGAGAATGAGTTTGCGCGCCGCCATGGTGTCTCCCTTGATGACGGCGGTCGCCAGTTCGTCGGGTGATACCTCGAACACCTTGAGTATCTTGATGACCTCGCGCTGACGGTTCTCGACGGCGTAGGAGAGGGCGTTGCGTCCCTCGCTGTCGAGCTGGTAGGGATCGGTCTTCTTGTCGATGAGCCACTTGACGACCTTGACGAGCCCCTTCTCGGCGGCGTACATGAGCGGCGTCTTTCCCCGATCGTCGGCGGTCTGCCTGCCGGCGCCGCGCTGGAGCAGTTTGAGCGCGAGGTCCTCGTTGCCGGTGGTGATGGCGTGCATGAGCGCCGTCTTCCCGTCGGGCCCCTTGAGGTCGAGCTTCACTTTGCGGGAAAGAAAGAAATCTATGAGTTCATTGGAACCGCTCGTGACGGCGGTGATGAAGAACGGCCACCCGTCCTCGTCGTGTCCGTTGATGTTCGCGCCGGCCTTGAGCGCCGTCTGCGCCTTGGCGACATCCATCGCCTGCACCGCAAAGAGAAGCTTCTCGTCGGCGGCCGGGTTCTTCTTTGCGCCGATGAACAGAACGATCGCAAGAGCTGAGATGACGGTTACGGCGCGGCGGGTCATGTCATCCCTCGTCGGGCTTGTCGCCGGACACGCGATTGCGTCCCTCGTTCTTGGCCTGGTAAAGATAGGTGTCGGCGCGGGCCACGAGTTCGGCGGGAGAGCCGGTGCCGCCCGTGCAGGCGGCATAGCCGCCCGATGCGGTCACGGCGATGGTCGTTCCCTCGTGCTTTACCTTGAGCTTCTCGATGTTGCGGCGGATCCTCTCGGCCACCTTGTATGCCCCTTTGCGGCCGGTCTGCAAGATGACGAGGAACTCTTCGCCGCCGTAGCGCCCCGCAAGGTCGGTGCCGCGCAGCGCCGAGGTGATGGCACCCGCGACCGCCTTGAGGACGGCGTCTCCCGCCTGGTGGCCGTGGGTGTCGTTGATCTGTTTGAAGTGGTCTATGTCGGCCATGGCCACCGAGAGTTTCATGAGCGGTTCGAGACGCGCCGCGCGGATCCGGTCCTTCAGCGTTCTCATAAGGTGGCGGCGGTTCGCGAGGCCGGTAAGCGGGTCGCTGAGCGCCTCGACATGGAACTGCCGCTGATTCAGAATGGTCACCACCTGACCGATGGTGTAGTCGAACACGCGGCGCTGGATCGCGTAAAGCGTCGGGTTCTGGCGCGAGAAGCGGCAGATGACCGCCCCGTGGACGATGAGATGTTCGTCGTAGAGAGGGAAGAGCTCCCATTCCTCGGGGAAACGGTTCTCGTCCGTAAGGATCTCGCGCAGAACGCTGTCCCAGTCGGTCGCCGTGATGCCGCGTGACGCAGTGACGGCTATCCGGTCGGTGCCCGGCTCGACGAGGGCGATGACGATGCCTTCGAGCGAGAGCGAATCGTGCAGTTCGAGGAAGACCTCTTCGATGGTCACCGCGTTCTCGTTGAGCGCCTTGATGAGTTTGTTGCTTGCCGAGAGCGTGGACATCTCGACGATCTTCTCTTCGACCTCGCGGGCGAGGATCTTCATCTGATAGAATGAGGAAACGAGCGTGGAAAAAAGCGACATGAACGACTTTTCGTGCGGCGAGAAGGGCGGCTGCGCCTCGTGGCGCGTCACCAGGACGAGAAAGGAGCGGTCGAGCAGCGAGAAGAAAGAATATATCTCGCGCTCCTCCTCGAGGATCATGGTCCCTTCGAAGGTCGGTATGGAGTCGAGGTCGGCATGGGTCTTTCCTTTCGACGAAAGAACGACCCATCGGCCTTCTTTGAAATCGAACTGGAGGATGCCGGCGTAGGCGAGATCGAGGAACGGCTGGGAAAGGAACTCGATGATGTGGTGGGGGAAGTCCTCGGGGGGGGACGGTTG
>CAYNMQ010000196.1:0-3954 GCA_964398245.1 uncultured Spirochaetales bacterium
GCATCACCTCGGGGACCCGGATCGGTCGTACCGGCACGAAGGGACGGATGGTGGTCTCGGGGGAGCCCTCCTTTTCCTGCCGATAGACGGTCGCGAGCGGCACCCCCTGCCGGCGAAGGACATAGACCGGTCTGCGCCACTTGTGCTTGCGGAGCAGGTCGGGGTACTCGCGCCAGCGGTACTCGTGGGTAAGCACATAGTAAGGCGCATCCTTGTCGTCGGTGTAGGCGAACTTCGGCGTGAGCAGTTTCGCCCGCTTGAGATAGTTCGCGGTGAACGGATATTCCTTGCCGTTCGGATCGAAGGCGACGCCGGTGTAGTTCTTGAGTTCGCGGTTGAAGAACTGGGCGAGGTCGTAGTAGAAGAGGTCGTAGTAGTGCGTCTCGAACCCGTACTTCGCCGCCCCTTTGGTCCCTCCGATGAGTTCACTGTAGTAGGAAAGATGGTCGTGCCGCAGGTCTATCATCGCGACGATGGCGGGAAGATACACGACAAAGAAAGAGGCGTAGCGAAGCCGCGTCGGCAGGATCGTCGCCCGATCGAGCACCTGCCACAGTCCGACGCCGGCCATGATGGCAAGGAAGGGGAAGAACGGTTGAAAGAGCTTCACGCCGCTGTAGAACGGCGCCGGCAGGAACATGACCGTTCCGATGGCGACAAAGGCGGCAAGTATGACCAGAAGCATCGGAGCGTTGCCTTTCAATTCTTCGCGCCACTGGTAGAAGAGAAGCCCAAAGACGGCGCAGAGCACCGTGAGGAGCGGTGTCGTCACGAGCGCCATCACGAACGGCGCCGACCACGGCGGCCGCGGCGTCGAGTAGATGTCGCGCAGATAGTACATGCTGATGCCGTAGTGGTTCACATGGAAGGCGACATATTCCTTGAAGCGCGCGATGGTGTCGTGCCACAGCCATGGCCAGAACGCGAAGAAGAGCGGCAGTGAAAAGAGGAGCATCGAGACGAACTGCGGCGCGAAGATCGTTCGGATAGGGCGCTTTACGAGATCGTGGCGTTTCACGAAAAAGTAGTGGACGAGCACCGGCGCCACCATGAACGGCGCGTTAAGTTTCGAGGCAAGCGCGAGCCCGAAGGCGATGCCGGTCATCCACGCCCAGAATCGCGAGGTAAGGCCGCGCCAGTAGCAGTAGACGAAGATGAAACAGGTCGCCCCGACGGTGAAATCGAGCGTCGCGACCCGGGCGTGGAAGAAGGTGCGCGGCAGGAAGATGAAGAAAAGTGAGGCGAATATCGCCGCACGGAATGAAAAGGCACGGTGCACGAAACTGAAGATAAAGAGGAGCGTCGCCGCGGCGAGGGCGCTGATGCCGACGCGGTAGGAGACCGTCTCGCGCATGACGCCGAACTTCTTGTGGACGAGGTACCCGCTCGCCATGAGCAGTTTCGCGAACGAGGGGTGTTCGTGGTTGTTGTGCCAGTAGGTGTCTATGAACCGCTTGTCGAAGTACTTGAATCCGCCCCATCCCCTTTCGAGGTAGTTCGCGTAGCTCTGCGCCGCATCCATGTAGAACCGCGCATCATCGGTTATCGCGACCCGTTCGGCCTGATAGACGAGCAGGAACAGGTAGAATCCAGCAAGGAAAAGCGGCGTCAGTGCGACCACGATGCGCCGGAGAAGTGTGCGATTCATAGGCTCTCCTCCTTGGCCGGCGGCACGATGAAGAACAGGTCGCAGAAGAAGTGCCGTCGTCCCGCCTTGGAGACGCTCACCCGGATGGTGAGCGGACGGGTGGCGTCGAACCCAGCGAGGTCGCTCCGCTGCCACCGGTTGTCGGCGCTCTCGAACGAAACGCTCCGCTCACCCTGCGTAACGACGATCTTTGCCGGCGGACAGGAGCCCTTGCAGTCGCCCGACGCAGCGACCCCGTAGCCGAAGGCAAGCGCCTCGGCGTGCCACGGTGCCGGATCAACGGTGAGCTCTATCCACTGGTCGTCGCCGTTGAGCGGGTGCACCGAGAGGGCCGAACGCCGTTCGCCGCCGAACTCGCCGCTTTTGACCTGCACCTTTTCCCATGTTGCATGACCGACGGTGAACTCGCCGTTCTCGAAGGAAGCGCCGTCGGGAAAAACCGACGAACGCACCGTGATGTCAGCGGGAAAGGAGTCAGAGAGACGAAACTCCGCGGGAGCCCCTTCGCGGCGCACGAAACGCCAGAGCGCCATGCCGTCCTCGCGTGCTACCGCGGTTATCGAGAATTCCTTTTTCAGTGCGGAAAACTCCCCCGGCAGGTCAGACGAGCCGACCACGAAGAATCGTCCCTGCGCCGACGCCTGCGCACCGTGGCGTCCGCCGCCGGGAAAGATGTTGTACTGTGGATGATTCCACACGAAGGCGTCGTAGCGCTGGTCGGTAAGGAATACCGGTTCTCCGGGGCGCAACTCTCTGTCGAGGGTCGCAATGAACGCTTCCGGCATCCGCTCGGGAAGCGGCACTATGTGGTAGGTGAAGAAGGCGACGAGCGACCAGAGGGTGATGATGAGAAGAAAGAGATAGGCGAGATTGTGGGGGTTCCGCACTATCTGTTTCATGTCGGCGCTATCTTCTCGCGATCGCCGGTGTAGGGACGCAAGGCCGACGGGATTATCACCGATCCGTCTGCCTGCTGGTAGTTCTCGAGGATCGCGATGAGCGTCCTTCCGACGGCGAGTCCCGATCCGTTCAGCGTGTGGACGAACTCGGTCGTCTTGGCGCCCTTCCGCTTAAACCGGATGTCGCCGCGGCGTGCCTGATAATCGGTGAAGGTACTGCACGACGATATCTCGCGGTAGCGTCCCTGTCCCGGCAACCACACCTCGATGTCGTAGGTCTTGGCCGACGAGAAACCCTGATCCTGTGCCGCGAGCCGCACCACGCGGTAGTGGAGCCCGAGCCGCCGCAGGATCTCCTCGGCATCGTCGAGAAGTTTGAGGAGTTCAGCCTCGGAATCATCGGGCCGGGTGAACTTAACGAGCTCTATCTTGTTGAACTGATGCTGGCGGATGTAGCCTTTGGTGTCCTTGCCATAGTTGCCCGCCTCGCGCCGGAAGCAGGGGGTATAGGCGCAGTAGGAGAGCGGCAGGACTTCTTCGCTGAGGATCTCGCCGCGATGCAGGTTCGTGAGCGGCACCTCGGCGGTCGGGATGAGGAAGAGGTCGTCGCTGGTCTTGAAAAGGTCCTCTTCGAACTTCGGCAGTTGACCGGTCGCCGTCATCGTCGCGCGGTTGACGAGGAACGGCGGCAGGACCTCGGTGTAGCCGCGTTCGCGGGTCTGGATATCGAGCATGAAGTTGATGAGCGCCCGTTCGAGGTGGGCGAGCGGTCCCCAGAGGACAGTGAAGCGGCTTCCGGCAAGGGTGGCACCGCGCGCGAAGTCGAAATAGCGGGCGCAGAGGTCGTCGTGCTCCTTCGGCGTGATGTCGAACGAGGGCTTCGTGCCCCACTCTTTGATGAACACGGCGTTTTCCTCACCACCTTCCGGTGCGTCGTCGGGCAGCATATTCGGTATCGCGAGGAGCACTGCCTCGAGTTCCTCCTCGACCGCTTTCACCAGCGGCTGGTAGCCTTTCACCTTCTCGGCGAGAGATTTCAGTTCCTCTTGAATTGCCTTCTTCTCTTCGGGAGAGCCGCCCTTCATGACCTGCGGCATCTCCTTCGAGCGCCGGTTCTGCTCGGCGCGGAGCGTCTCGGCTTCGGTGATGAGCCGCCGCCGTTTCTCGTGGAGTTCGAACGCCTTGTCTATGAGGTGGATATCCTTGAATGCCCGCTTGCGCATCGCGGCAAGGACCCGTTCTTTTTCTTTCACGATGAGGTGGATATCGAACATCGTCTTCTCCGTCACGAGGAAAACAGCGCCATGATATCGGCCGGGGACACCTTTGCAAGTTTTCGGCTTCCTCTGCGGTGATCCTCCCCAACAAAAGTTAACAAACTTGCGTTAGGAAAACATGTATGCAAAA
>CAYNMQ010000197.1:0-3889 GCA_964398245.1 uncultured Spirochaetales bacterium
CCCTGGTCGCGGTGCTTCTGCGCGAGGGGGGGACGACGGCGGCGAATCGTTTCGCGAACCGTTCCTGCCTGCCTTCTGCACCGGGGGTATCCGAGGGGAGCGTGTCGTGAAAACCGGGGAAGAGCATCCGTTGTTTCGCATTGGCGACCGATCGCTCATCGATCGATTGGTGGGGCGCATTCTCGACGCCGATGCTCAGAAGATCGTCGAACAGGTTTGCGCCGCGTTCGCGCGGATGCCTTACGAGAACCTCACCAAGATCGTCAAGCGTGAGGAGGTCATTGGGCCGTCGAGTGCGCGGCGTCTCCCGGACGAGGTTATCAACGACCACCTTACCTATGGGACCGGTGGCACCTGCTTCTCGCTCACGGCGGCGCTCGTGGCGGTACTGCGCCATTTCTGCGTCGAGGCGCATCCTATCCTCGCCGACCGCCGCTATGGTCCCGATACCCACTGCGCCGTACTCGTCTCGTTCGGCGGACGACGATGCGTGGTAGATCCCGGCTATCTCATTCACCATCCGATCCCACTTCCGAGCGATGTTCCCGTCCGCGTGGCAAACCGGTTCAATGTGGTCGAGCTCGTCCCCGAAGGGGATGCGCGGACGGCGCTCTACACGCGGAGTGGCAACGATCGCAAGTATCGGCTCACTTATAAGACCGTTCCGGTCGATGGAGAGACCTTTGGCGCGGCATGGGACCGCGCGTTCGGCTGGGAGATGATGACCTATCCGGTTCTCACCCGGACGACGGCGGCGGAACACTACTATCTGCAGGGAGGGGAGTTGCGGGTGCGTCGCGGCGACCGTACCGAGCGGCGGCGACTTGAGCGTGAGGAGAGTGGGCAGTTTCTTTCTGACGCCATGGGGATCTCTCCTCACATTAGCGACCAGGCGTTCCGGCTGGTGGGCGATGGCGCGACCCGTTCGCGTTGAGCCGGTCAAATACTTCGTCGCGGTGCTCTACCGCGATCCGGCGGTGTTGGAGCGATTGCGGGGCGAACTGGTGCGCCGCTGGGGAACGATCGACTATGAAGGGCGCGATCATCCCTTCGATCTCACCGACTACTATCGTGATGAGATGGGAGAAAGCCTCGTGCGCCGTATCGTGGCGTTCGAGCGACTCATGCCGCCGACCGAACTGGTCGCTATGAAACATGCCTGCAACGGGATCGAAGAACAATTCGCCATCGGCGGACGACGACAGGTGAACCTCGACTGCGGCTACCTCGATCACCACAAGGTCGTTCTCGCTTCGATGAAGGGGGCGGGACACAAACTCTACCTTGCCGATGGCGTGTGGGGCGACTTTACCTGCCGCTGGCAGAGGGGTGCTTTCCAGCCGTTCGAGTGGAGTTTCCCCGATTTCAAGGAGGGCCGTTACCGCGACGAACTGGCCCGTATCCGTGAGCGGTTGCTCGCCCAGCGCAAGGGAACGACACGATGAAGAACGCACGGAAGTTGCGGCCCGACCTCGAAGGGAAGGCGTTCCTCAACCTCCACAAACGGCTCGAGACCGCCATCAAGGACTACGACATGGTCCATCCGGGCGATCACATCATGGTGGGGCTTTCAGGAGGGAAGGATTCATCGCTTCTTCTGGCGCTCCTTGCCCGGAAAAAGGTCGAGACGACCAACGACTACAAACTCTCGGCGATCTTCGTGCACATGGGATTTGAAGGCGACGATGAAAAGCGCGCCTATCTTCGAGAGTACTGCGCCTCGCTCGGCGTGCCGTTCCACACCGTTGACGAGCCGATATTCGAGACATTCGAGCGGGAGAAGAAAAAGCCCTGCTACCTCTGCTCGCGCAACCGCCGCATCGCGATATTCAAATATGCGAAGACCATCGGAGCGAATGTCATCGCCTTCGGTCATCACCGTGACGACTTCATGGAGACCTATCTTCTCAATATCCTCTATGGCGCCTGCACCGAGACGATGAAACCCAACAACCCCTTCTTCGGCGGCGAGTTCCGCGTCATCAGGCCCATGCTCTACATGGACGAGAAGGCGATAGCCGCCGAGGCGAAGCGGCGCGGCATCCGCACCTTCCCCCAAGGATGCCCTCATAGCGAGTCTAACGAACGCCGCTTCGTGAAGAACCTCATCGCCCAGGCGCAGAGTCGCCACCGCCGCGTCCGCAAGAGCATATTCCGTGCGATGTTCACCGTGCGGCCCGACTACCTGCTCAAGGAGCCGAGCCGGAAGAGCGTCTTGTAGTCGGCGATATCTCGTCTCTGAACCCTCTTCGGTAAGATTGACAGTGCACCGTTTTTTCTCTACGATGAATGCACGACTATTCACTATGCGGGGGTACCGTGCCATGAGAGGTTCGTTCGTTATTTTGTCGATCGTCGTTTTCGCGTTCGCTGCTTCCTGCGCGAAAAAGGAGAGCGGAGAAGAGAAGGCTTCCAAGAAGATCGCGGCATCTGAAGGCGGGACCGTCGCGCTCGATTCGGGCGACGCGAAACTGGTCATTCCGGCGGGCGCCCTCTCGGAAGACACCGTCATCAGCATCGTCAAGAAAAAGAAGGAGGGATATCCCGAAAGCGAAAGCATCGTGAGTTTCGTCTATGAGATCGGCCCCGACGGGACCACCTTCTCGAAAGATGCGACCTTGAGCATCAAACTCAACAACACATCGTTGACGGTGGTTCCGGAAGGGAAGTGGGTGACAATAGCCACTTTGCGCGAAGGAGAATGGCGTTACGGCCGTGAAGCAGGAAGTGATCCGCTCTTGGCCGGAGATCCGGTCATGGCGGGCGATCCGATCATGGCGGGTGACCCCATCATGGCAGGCGATCCCATCATGGCGACGGCGAACATCGGGCATCTTTCGCCTTTCAGCGCCATGCTTGCCGCCGTGGACACCGGCGCCTCTGAGTGCGGCAACGGCGTGGTCGAAGAGGGTGAAGAGTGCGAAGATGCCGCCGATTGCAACGAAACTGTCGGCGAGACCTGCGTCGCCTGCGCGTGCGTGGCGGAGGCGGACAATGATTCTCTTCCCGGAGATGACGGACAGCCGATCGACGAAGATGCGGACGCCGATGTCAAGGTTGACGACAACATGGTCACCGAAGAGGAGATCGCGGATGACGCAACGGTCATGACCGAGGATGATGTCGTCGCCGACAACGATCTGCCGGGCGACGACGAGGCGGTAGATGACGAAGAAACGGTGACCGACGAGGATACGGCCGGCGACGAAGATACGATAACCGACGAAGATGCGACAGCCGACGAGGATGTCGTCACCTACTGGCAGAGCGTTTCGGCCGGCTATGCGCACACCTGTGGCATCAAAACGAACGGCGAACTCTACTGCTGGGGGTCGAATGGATCCGGGCGTCTGGGCGACGGGGGCTTTGTCTCCCAAAAGGTGCCGACCCGCGTCGGCACCGCCAGCGACTGGCAGCAGGTCTCTGCCGGAGGTGTGCATACCTGTGCGGTCAAGGTGAACGGCGAACTCTACTGCTGGGGTTCCAATCTATCCGGCCAGTTAGGTGACGGCACCACCGAAAGCAAGAACACGCCGACCCGTGTCGGCACCGACAGCGACTGGTTGACCGTTATGGCGGCGAACTCCTACTCGTGCGGCGTGAAGGAAAGCGGCGAATTGTACTGCTGGGGAAGCAACGCCTATGGCCAATTAGGTGACGGGACCACCGAGAGCAAGAATACGCCGACCCGCATCGGCACTGACAGCGATTGGCAGGGCGTCTCCGGAGGGCTTTTCCACACCTGCGGCATAAAAGGCGTCGATAACTCTCTTTACTGCTGGGGTCACAATAATTATGGTCAACTTGGCGACGGGACAACCGGCGATGAGAAAACGCCGACCCTCGTCAACGGAAGCGCTTGGCTTTCCTTGTTTGTCGGGCATGAGCA
>CAYNMQ010000198.1:0-3851 GCA_964398245.1 uncultured Spirochaetales bacterium
TGGGGTTCATCTCGATCCCCATGAACCGGCGCTCGAGCAGGGCGCAGGCGATGCCGGTGGTCCCGGACCCCGAGAATGGATCCAGGACGAGGTCGCCGGGCCGGGAGGCCGCCTGCACGATCCGTGCGGCCGGATGGGTCTCGCCGTTTACATCAGAGCCCTCGGCATGGATGCGGTACGAGAAGATCGGTTGGTGCTCTTTCGGCACCTGTGTCTCGGGACGCGCCGTGAACGATACCGTGAATCGGCCGTCCGATCCGGTCGTCGTCTCGCCGTGGGCGATCATCGCCTTCTTGCCGTTCCAGAGGTCGTAGAACCATCCGCGTCCCCACCAGCCGAAAAAGTAGGGGAAGCGGATCTCCCGCTCGACATACCATTTTACCTTCGCGTCGGAGAGCGGCGCGCCGGCGTAGGAGGTCGCCTTTCCGACGACCGTCACCGTCTCGCCGAGCCGGTAGGTTCCTTTCGGCGCTTCGAGCGTCGCCTCGAACAGAGGACGCTTGTATTCTTCGACCGAGACGGCTATCGAACCGGTACTATTCCGTATCGTCATGCGGCCGTTCAGTATTCCCGACGGCGCGGTGAAACTGCCGTGAAAACTGCCGTACTCGTTCGTCGTGAGCGAAAGCGAGCCGGTCTTTTGATTGTTCGGGTCGTAGAGTTCGACGGTGTCGGTCCGTCCGGTTACGATCGTCGGCATTCCCTGCGCATCGTACGAGACGGTGATGCCTTTGAAATATATCGTCTGCCCCGGCCGATAGATGGCGCGATCGGTGAAGAGGTAGGTGCGAGTGACGGCACGCTGGTCGGAGCGGTAGGGATAACTCCAGAGGTAACTCTTGAGACGGGCGCTGCCCTGAGCGATGGTGGCGGCGAAGCCGTAGGAGTGCGCGGTGCGGGTGACGGTGGGGGTGTGGAAGATGCCGGTGCGATCGGTCTTCCCGCGGAAGAGCGTTTCTTCGCGGTAGGTGCCGGTCTGGTAGTCGTAACGCAGCGCGGCGAGTTCCACCGTGGCCCCTTCGATGGGACGCCCGCTTGTCCGATCGGCGACGAAGAACTCGAGTCCCCGGTCGTCGGTGCGTTGCTGGAACGCGAGCGGCGTCACCTGCACGATGACCCAGTGGAGCGCGTTCTTCTCAAAAGAAAAAGCGGGATCGGTGCCGACGAGTATGGCGAAGTCGCCTTGTTCGAGCGGCGGGATCGGTACTTCGATACGGTGTTCTCGCGCGCTCGCCGGTCGCCGTCGTCGGGGGGCGTTACCTCCCACGCGTGACGCGGCGGAAGCGCCGCCCGTTCCTTGGCTATCTTTTCCGGTTCGTACTCGCCGCCGTACTGGTAGCGCGCCGTGAGTTGGCTCGCGCGTTCCGGGGCCAGTTTCACCGTGCGGAAGTAGAGTTTCGGCACATTGCGGTACTTGATGAACACGAGCGACGGCTGTTCGGGCGCTATCGCCGGTTCCGCCTGCACATGGATGGACTTTCGTTCTATCTGCGACGAGAGCGCGCGACAGAGTTCCGCACCTTCGCTGTCAGGCCATTTGAGGATCGCCGCGGCACAGCGGTCGAGCGCCTTCCGGAGGCCCATTCTTTCCTCTTCGGGCATCCCCTCGCGCCACGCGTTCGCCTTCTCGTAGTGAAAGAGGGCCGTTTCATAGGCGAGGCGTGCTGCTGCCGTCGGGTGTGCTCCATACTGCATCTCGAGCAGTTCAAGCGTTTTCTGGTAGATCTCGTCGCGGTTTTCGGCGGTATGCCGTGAGTGGACGAAGGCAAGTCGCTTGATTTCCACTTCGACGAGCGCTGCGGGGTCACGGTCGCGCAGATGGGCGCGGGTGAGGTCTTGGAGTATCCGCAAGGCGTGCCATGCGAGAGAATTTTGGTCGGTGGTCGTGAGCGGAAGGAGTGCGAACCGCTCGGCGGGAAGAAGGTAGGCGATGTCGCTCACCTCGAACGGAGATTCGCTCTCGGCGATGGCGCTCTCGTCGTTCATGAAGAAGTCAACGGCGCGGTGGGCGAGAAGGTCATAGAGCGTCGGACGCAACGCGCGGGAGCGGGTTCCCTTGACGATGATCTCGTCGAAAAGGG
Organism: uncultured Spirochaetales bacterium; assembly: GCA_964398245.1. Classification (GTDB taxonomy): domain Bacteria; phylum UBP6; class UBA1177; order UBA1177; family JAKLFG01; genus CALITV01. Next base: position 2,082 of record CAYNMQ010000198.1, read on the forward strand.
CGATCGGTATCCGGCGAAGACTTTCGGCGTGCTCGAGTGCCGCATGGTGGTGCGCCGTTATGGTTCCCAGCAGTTTCTGGAGGCTCCATGAGGCAATGTCGTCGCCTTCGGCGGCTCCTTCGGTGCGTTCGTAGAAGCGCCACCGGTTCATCTGGAAGTAGTTCTCGTAGAGATCGGCGACGACCGAATGGAGGATGTTCTTTTCGGGAAACGATGCCATTGCGATCTCTTGTTCCCACTCGGCGATCTGCTCGTGCGGCTGTTTCTCTCCGATCTGTCGTTCGAACTTCGCTCGGTGGATGAGCGCCTTTACAATCTGGGGGACATTGTGCGTGGCGCGTGCATCGGCGAGTATCTTGGCCACTTCGTCGAGCGCGGTGCGCGGCTTTCCCTCCTTCTCCGCCTCCTCGACCTTTTTCCAGCCTTCCGCGAAGTCGTCGTAGCGATCCGGTGGGGTGAACGGCGGTTCTGGAGAAGCGGTCTCTTGGGTGCCCGTCGAAGGCTCGTGGTCCGGGGCGGTACTCTTTGACCCGCCGCAGGAAACGGCCAAGAAGACGGTGACCAGCAAAAAACTAACGAGACGACCACTCATGAAAACCTCCCCCGGTGAAAAGAACGGAACAGGTGGCTTATAGATTGTTCAGGATGTTCTCTATGTCGGTCCGATCGGAAGCGCTGATGCGCGAATTCAGCGCTTTCTGGTAGTATTCGCGCGCCTTCGCTTTTTGGCCTTTCGCCTGATAGGCGTAGCCGAGGCCGTAATAGGCCTGACCGTTCGCGGGATCCATCTCGATAGCCTTGAGGAACAGTTCGATGGCGCCGTCGTTGTCGCCCTTGTCGGTCAGTTTCCAGCCGCGGTCAACAAGCGCTTTGACCGATCCGCCGCCTGCCGCCTTCTTGGGCGCTTCGGGAGCCTTGGGTGCCGGAGCAGGGGCCGTTTTGCGCGGCGTTTCAGGTTTCGCCTGCTCTTTCGGCGGTTGACGCCGCATCGCCTCTTCCTGCTCTTTGACAAGGTCGCTCTTGGGCGGCTCCGCAGCGGGCTGCGGGGCTGGCGCCGGCGCTGGTGCCGGTGCCGGCCTTGGTTCGGTCGCCGCCGGCTGTTCGGTGGGCGCTTCTTTGCGTTCCGCCGTTACTTTTGATTCGCCGCCGCTCTTTACGAGAAGAAGAACGAGGATGACGATGCCGATGATGGCGGCCGCAGCGGCGACGAGCTTCATATTTATTTTGATCGGTTTCTTCGGCGGCTCTTCTTCTTCATTTTCAAATAGCTTGTTGAATTCTTCATCCTCGGTCTTGGTCGCCGGCTTCTGCTCCGGTCTCGGCGCAGGTTTCTTCTCTTCCGCCGGTTTCGCGCCGATCGCGTCGAGGAGCGAGTCGCTCGGCTTTTCAGGTTCCGGCTTGAATTCGGCTTGCGGGGCGACGCGGCGGTCGAGCGTGGTCATCTCGCGGGGCGGTGTCGTGGCGGTGACGATCTGGTCGCCTTGTATCTTTGCCGGCTCTTCTGAAATGAGGACGGTGGCCTTGGGTTCGCGTGCGTCGCTTTCCGGCGTAATGAGGGTCGGTCGCTTGGGCCGCGCAGCGAAGGCCTCTTTGAGGCTTGCAAAGGCCGAAAGCGGGTACCATGTGGCGTCGTCACGAGACGCTTCCGCCGTCTCGGGGATCTCGCCGGATCGTATTTTGTATGCGATATCGGTACTGCTTGCGACGCGGAAGGTGGCGCCGCCGGGACCGCGCCCCGTGACTCCGGAGAGCAACCTCTCCTCGTCACCG
>CAYNMQ010000199.1:0-3814 GCA_964398245.1 uncultured Spirochaetales bacterium
GGAACGGCGCTCGTGCCTCAAAGCTATCTTCTTGATAAGACAGGAAAACTTGTTCTCCGAACCGAAGGGCACGAGGCGGTGGTTCAGAAGGTGAAGTAGTTGCTCAAATAGGGTGCTGAAGCATTGCAATCTTGAGGTGCCGGTATATAATGACGCACATGACACTTTAATCTTGAGTAAGGGGAGGACGATATGTCACGGAACAGGGCAGTGATGTTTTTCCTCGGGTTGCTTCTCGTCTCGTTGGCTTTTCCCTGCCATGCGCAAGAGCAAACGATGCGGCCGCGCATCGCGGTGCTCGACATCGCGCCGTCGGGCGTGCCGCAGTCGCTCGCCGTCTCGGTGACCGACCTTCTTTCGACCGAGCTCGTGAACACGAAGATGTTCGAAGTGATCGAGCGGATGCAGGTGGCGAAGATACTCAACGAGCAGGGGTTCCAGCAGACCGGCGTCACCGACAGCGCGGCGGCGGCCGAGGTCGGCAAACTGCTCAACACCAAACGGGTCGTCATCGGGACGCTCGGAAAACTCGGTCAGAAACTGGTCATCACCATAAAGATAGTTGATGTCGAGAAGGCGAACATCCTGTTCGCCGAGAAGGAGATGGCGAACGGCGAGGACGATCTGGTCGGCGCGTGTGAAGAACTTGCCTATAAGCTGGTGTACAATATCACCGGCATCAAGATAAAGAACCGGAAGACCTCCCGCGTGCCGACGAAAGACCCGACATCGGGCGCTCCGGCCACCCCGGCCCCGGCCCCGGCGCAACCGGCACCGGCCGCCCAAAGCGCTCCAGCGGCACAGCCGACGCCCCCTGCGGCACAAACGGTCGAAGCGGCCCAAAAGAAAGAGCCCAAGAAAAAGGCGGCGCCGGTCAAAGAAGAGAAAGATCCGGTGAGGAAACATTCGAAAGAAGCGATGCAAGAACTCGACACTATGTGAACGTGGTGCCTTCCCCCGCGCTTTCCGTGAAGATATGTGTTCGTTGCGGCAAATGTCTTGCGGTATGTCCCTTTTACCGTCTTCTGCGCCAGGAGGAATTGTCGCCGCGGGGCAGAGTCGTGCTTTGTGAAAGGGGCGGAAAGCCCCAAGAGGTGCGGTGGTGCGGCTGGCTGCGGTGCGCGGCGGCGTGTCCGTACGAGCTCGCGCCTCTCGACAATCCGGGGCAGCGGCTGGGGGAAGGGGAGGACGAGAGACTGCGATCGCTCCTTGCGCTCATCTATTACCGCGAACCGCTTTCACCGAACGAGCCCGGAGATCCGTTGATGGCCATGTGGCACGACGCGCGAAGAGGGGCATTGCCGCCTCTTTCTGCCCCGCGTTTCGGGAACGGGGAGCTGTTCCATCCCTTCCTCGATCCCCGGGCGGCCGTCCTGCTTTCCGACAGGTCTCGAACGAACGGGATGGGAAGATGAGAACGGCGGCGGCATTCTTGGTCATAAGCGTCTTTTTTGTCTCTTTGTGCTACGGCGCTCCTGCTCCGAGAACATCAGTTCCTCCCGTCCCGCAGATCGTTTCCGAGGGGGAACCGGTGGTGTCTCCTGATTTCGAGATGCGCCTGAAAGGAGCGGGCATGAACTGGCTCGAGATCAGAGTGAACCAATCGGTCGCCCGCGCCATCCGGGAACGGAAGGTGTCGCTCGAGGCGCTCAACGAGTATCTTTTCCTTATGACGGTCCCCAACTTCGCTTACCGCGGAGAGGCGGGCGAGGAGCGTCTCGGGAACGACATAATGGGTCTGTCTGGCACGATACAAACGCCGTCGCAGACAGTAATGATGGAATTACAGTGGTCGGAGCTCATCGGCATGGGGCTCCCGTTCACGAAGAAGTTGACCGATTCCCTTCTCTTTCCGGCGGCCTATTTCGAGAAGGATATAGATTTCACCTTTTTTGTCGATGTGAATGCGCTGACGGCGCGGGTCGGCGGCGCCTTCGAGAATAAGCCCGGCATGAAGCCGGTGTACAACAGCGCCCAGCGTTTTTATCGGATACGACGGGATGACCTTTCCTGCATTTTCATCGTCAATGTCACCAATGTCGCCTACGAGATGGTCTATACCGGCGAACCGTTCGAGAATGTGATCAAACGCTATGTCGCTGAAGCCGAGTTCCTGTTCGCGGTGATGGGGAAGTACGAGAAGAAGATCAAGGGCGACAAGCGTCTTTCCTATGACGGGCGTTATATCAAGGGCGAGAATATCCTCGTTGATCTCTGGTTCCTGCATGACGCGACGAACGGCGACATCGCGGAGGCGTTCCGTTTCATGGAAAAAGTATTGCGGCACGAACCGGCGTCTGTGGTCGGTTCCGAGAAGAAGAGAGAGAAATGATCCGTTGTGACTACTGCGGTTACCGGAACGATAATCGCTACTATTGCGCCGGATGCGGCCACCGGGGGAAATATGAAAAACGGATTCACGCGGCGCCCCGTCCTGAACGCGAGCTCCCGTTCCTGACAGAGATTATCGCGGCGATGGACCGGGTTTTCCCTCCGGCGGCGGAAGGCGGGGTCCCCGTCTCGCCTGAAGGTGTTTCCGGCATAGATCTTTCCCGCATCGCCGCCGCCGATGATGTCGTGATAGACGGTGATCTGCGGCTGTGTTTCGTCAAGGGGCCGGAGACGGCGCGGCTCTTTTTCGGCGAGATAGGGATGGTGACCGCCGTAGCCTTCTTCTTCGCCGTGCTGACGAGGGTCTTGGGCGGACTCTCGCTCATCGCATCGGTCAAGATCTACTTCATCGTGTTCGTCGGGTTCTCGTGGGCCGCCTGGTGGTTCCTTCCCTTCGCCGTGGGAGGGACGCCGATCGCACTGGTGTTCGGTGAAATGCGGTTGTCGCGGGACGGCGGCACACTGGTGCGCGGCGATCTCAAAACAACGATGCTTCTGTGGCTCGTTTCGCTCGGGTATTCCCTTTTCCCGCTCGTGTTCGCCGAATATCTCTATTTCATGGTGCTCCGCGATCATTACCAGCCGCTCTTGTTCCAGGTCGCCGGTATCCGTGTGGCGCGCCCCGTGTAACAACCGTCTGACAGGGTGGTTCGCATGAAGGGATGTAGCTTTTGCAGGATCGTCGCCGGGGAGCTCCCCGCAGCGAAGCTCTACGAAGACGATCGGTTCGTCGTCTTCCGCGACATCAATCCTCTGTATAGGGTTCATCTTCTCATCGTACCGAAGCGCCATGTCGCCTCGGTCAACGAGGTGGACGATGCCGGCGACGACGCCCTCCACGGCATATTCGGCGTGGCGCGGAGGATGGCGGAAAATGAGGGTGTGGCGGAGAGCGGCTATCGCCTTGTCGTCAATGCGGGAAAGGACGCGGGGCAGGTCGTCATGCATTTTCATATGCACCTGCTGGCCGGTGAACCGCTGCGTCCGCTCTGATTGACGCGGGAATATCGGTGCTTATAGCGATGTTGATGACGCGGAACCATGGAGGTTTGTCATGATGAGTTTCTTGCGCCCCCTCTTTTTTCTGTCAATCGTTTCAGTGACTTCTTTGCTGATAGCCTCTCCCGGGCTTCAGGAGATGGAGCAGGAGATCACCCGTATCAGCGAGAAGGCGCAGAAGAGCGTCGCGTTCATCAAGGTCGTGAAGACGATGCGCGGCATGCAGATGGATCCCTTTTGGGACATGCTCCGTGATTTCGGCTTCCGCTACAATGTGCCTCAGTTCAACCCGAAACAGGAAGGTCTGGGGACCGGCTTCGTCATAGATGCCGCCGACGGCTATCTGGTGACCAACAACCATGTCGTCGAGGGGGCCGACAAGGTCGAAGTGACGATCAATAAGAAGACCTTCAACGCCAAGGTG
>CAYNMQ010000200.1:0-3802 GCA_964398245.1 uncultured Spirochaetales bacterium
TCATGCGTAAGGTGGGGGCGCTTCTTACCCTTGCCGTTGCGTCACTGCGTGGACGGCTCTTTGCGACGGTGGTCTCCGTGTTCGCGGTCGCTGTGGCGCTCGCGGTCGTTGCGGTGACCGGCATCGTCTCGTTCGCGATCGCTCAACAGGCGTTCGAATCGGGGCGAAAATATCCCTTCATCATTGCCGCCGAGGGATCGAGCGAGACGCAGGTCATCCTCTCGACGATATTCCACATCGACAAACCGCGTGGAAAGATACCGTTCGCAACGTACGAATCACTGAAAAGCGATCCGCGCGTCACGGCAGCGTTCCCCCTCGCGGTCGCCGACTCGGTAGGGGTGTTCCCTATCATCGGGACGAACGGGGAGTTCTTGAAGGACATCGGAGTCGGCTATCGCGGCGACATCACACTTTCCGATCCGCACAGTGCGGTGCTCGGGGCGACGGTAGCGCGACAGCTGCTCATGGACATTGGCGCGCAGTTCACTGGCACCCACGGGGTCGGCGGCTCGGCCAACGAGGCGGATGAGCACGCGGAGTGGACCTACACGGTGAAGGGGATCCTCGCGCCGACCGGCGGCCCGGAGGACACCGCTGTTTATGTTTCCTACCGAGCCGTGTGGGCGATTCACCAGCACGGGGAGCGTCACCACGAGGGCGAACATCACGACGAGGGAGGAGAAGAACACCCCGAAAAGGGAGAAGCAGAACACCATGGCGAGGGCGACCGCTACCACCTGGCGGAGGGGATGCGCACGGCGGTCCTTGCGCGGACCGCGAACCCGGTACAGGTTTTCGACCTCCAGCAGGAATACAGCCGTCCGGGGCTCACTGCGGTCAACACTGCGAGTGCCGTGCGCTCGTTCCAGAAGTACTTCAATACTGCAGGGCTCGTAGCCGCCTTTTTCGCCGGCCTCATGCTCCTCATCGCTGCGGTGCTCATTCTCGCGATCACGCTCATGGCGATTGAGACGCGCCGACGCGAACTCGCGCTTTTACGTATTCTTGGCATTGGACGGGTGACGATCGCGCTCCTCGTCATGCTTGAGGTGCTCATCGTCACCCTTGCGGGAGTGGTGGTGGGATCGTTGCTTGGCCACGGCGTTCCGGCGGCATTCGCCGCGGAGATCTCGCGCCTCATCGGTGCCGCTATCGAGCCGTGGCGCATTGGGACCTACGAACTGCCTGCGCTGATCGGTGCGCTTCTTCTCGGGCAGGCGATCGCCCTCATCGCAATGGTGCGGGTCTACCGGGAATCTCGTCGAGGAACGCGGAAAGGGCTAGCGTTTGACGATCGCGGCGAGCGCCGCTTCGACCCGTTCGCCGATCCGTTCGAGGCGCCGCAGGATTTCCCCATCGTGTTCGGCGGCGCGCACGAGCGCTTCCCAGTGCGCGAGCATCGCCTCTTCGTTCCCAGAACAGACGAGCAGAAGGTCGCCGCTCGCCGCGAGGAAGAGGTTTACCTTTTCCTCGGGAGACCAGCGATCGAGCGCGTGCATCTCGAGGTCGTCGGTCATGATGAGGCCGGTGAAGCCGATCTCGTCCCGGAGGAAATTCAGCCATGCCCGCGACAGGCTCGCGGGAAAGAGCGGATCGACATCCGGCACAAGGATGTGCGCCGCCATGACGAACGGTGCCTCACCGGCAAGGTCGAAGTAGGGGGAGAGATCGCTTTCTTTGAGTTCGTCGAGCGTTTTGGCGATGCGGGGCAGTTCCTTGTGCGAGTCTATCGTCGTGGCGCCGTGGCCGGGAAAGTGTTTGATGACGCCGGCGACCCCTTCGGCATGGAGCGCGGCAAGATAGCGCCACGCGTGGCGGATGCACTCGTCGGGATCTTCGGAAAAGGAACGGTCGCCGACGATGGAGGCGTCTTCTCCGGAGCGAAGGTCAACGACAGGTGCCATATCTACCGTGATGCCGAGGCGTCTCAGTTCACGACCGAGTCGCCGCACGCGGCTCGTGCACTCTGTCTCGTCGAGCGTCGCGAGTTCTTTAGCCGACGGAAGCGACCAATCGCCGGGGGGGAGACGCCGCACCCGGCCTCCCTCCTCATCGAGCGAGAAGATGCGGAGCGACTCGTGGTTTTTGCGCAGGTCGCTGCAGATCGCCTCGAGCGACTCGAGCGACTCGATGTTGCGTTTGAAAAAGATGACGCCGATCGGCTGGGTCTCGCGGAAGAGGCGCACCTCGCGCGACGACTCGGTCGATCCCGCAAGCGAGAAGATACAGGCGTTACCCGCCGCTTTTTTCAGCCGTTCGAGGTATGCCATCGGAGCATCTCTTCAACTCTTCGGAACGCCCGACCGCGGTGGCTAAGGGCGTTCTTTTCCTCGGGGGTCATCTCGGCAAGTGTCCGTTCGTGGCCGTCGGGGATGAACATTGGGTCATACCCGAAGCCGTTCGCGCCGCGCTCTTCGAGGATGAGCCGGCCGTCCACGCGACCATTCGCGCCGAGCATCCGGCCGTCGGGAAAGAGGATGACGGCGGTGCAGAGGAAGTAGCCGCGCCGGTCGGCGACATCCTTCAGGTCGTCGCGCAGTTTCGCGCGGTTGCGGACATGGTCGCCGTTCACTCCTCCCCAGCGCGCCGAATGAACGCCGGGAGCGCCGCCGAGCGCCGGCACGATGAGCCCCGAGTCGTCGGAGAGGACCGGCAGTCCGCCGGTGTGCGCGAGCGCCGCCTCCGCCTTGATCACCGCGTTCTCGAGGAAGGGCTTGCCGTACTCTTCCGGGTCAAAGCCATCAACGAACTCGGCGATCGAAAGGACCTCGACCGTCGTGAATATCTCGCGTGCTTCCTGTAGTTTGTGGCGATTGCCGGTTGCGAAGACGAGTTTCATGCGATGACGGCTATTCCTCCGGTTTCGCTTTGAACGACTCCCACACGAAGTAGGCGATGAGCGCCGCGAAGGCGACAAGGGCGAGCGCCTCGGAGATGAATGCGCCGTTCTCTATCTTGTCCCAGTGGATGAGCATGAGCGACTCTTCGGTGCCGGTGAAGAAGAGGATGATGGCGCCGAGGACGCCGAAGAGCGCCGCACCGGCGATGAATCCGGAGGCGATGAGGATGCCCCGGTCGGTGCGCGCCTTGGCGAGTTTCTCGTCCTTGGTCTTGTTGAAGAAGTGGTTGAGCAGGCCGCCGACGATGAGCGGGGTGTTGAGCGGCAGCGGGATGAACATGCCGAGCGCGAAGGCGAGCGGGGAGACCTTGAGCCAGTTGACGAGTATCGAGATGACCGCGCCGACCGAGAGGAGCACCCAACTGACCCCTTTGCCCGACATGAGCGGCTCGATGATCGCCGCCATCGCGTTCGCCTGCGGCGCGACCATCGGATTGGGGTGTTCCGGCGTCTGGACGAAGCCGAAGACCTGACTGAGCACATAGATGACGACGCCGACGGTGGCCGAGGCGACGAGCGTGCCGAGGAACTTGAAGGTCTGCTGTTTGTAGGGGCTCGTGCCGAGCCAGTAGCCGACCTTGAGATCGGTGATGAAGCCGCCCGCCATCGAGAGCGCGGTGCAGACGATGCCGCCGATGATGAGCGACGCCACCATGCCCTGCCAGCCGCTGAGGCCCACCGCGACGAGGACCGCCGAGGAGAGGATGAGCGTCATGAGCGTCATTCCCGAGACCGGGTTGGTGCCGACGATCGCGATCGCGTTCGCCGCGACGGTGGTGAAGAGGAACGAGATGACGAAGACGGTGATGAGCGCGACGACCGCCTGCGTAAGGGTCACCTTGACGCCGAGGATGAGGAAGATGAATATCGCGACGAGCGTGAGTCCGCTGAGCGAATGGG
>CAYNMQ010000201.1:0-3799 GCA_964398245.1 uncultured Spirochaetales bacterium
CCCTGCTCGTTCATTCGAATCACTATCGCGTGCCGGCGACATGCCGCGGCGCATACGCCGCATCCGGAGCAAGGCTCGAGATGCGAGAACGGTGAGGTGTCGAAAACAGAGGTCATTGATCGATATGCGAAGGGATAAGACTGTGAAGCACTTTTGCGGCACCTTTTGCTTGCTCGATATATGTCGGCATGATTTGCTCAAGGTGGGCCCGCAGCGAAGCAGAGCGCTCTTCCATCCGGCTGAACTTCTGAATCAGCAAAGATCTCTCAGAGAGATCACGCACCGGCAATACCGTCTCTTCGTCTCCGAAGATGTCCTTGGCGATCCCTCGAGATTTGATGCTGTACCCGATGACCAACGGCGGTACGCATGAGGAATAGGCCGCGATGGTGGCGTGGGTTCGCGCCCCGATAAAAAGAGAGCATCGAGATATGATATATTTATATTCGGGCGCACGGTAGGTGCCGTCGATCAGGAAGATGTTCTTTTTGTCAGTGGCCTTTTCGAAGAGCATGCGGAGGATGTCAAGGTCGTTATTCCCTGAAATGAGAACATGGGGGATGAGGGCCACCGAGTATTTCCTCGTGCCGAGGATATATTCAATGAGATCGAACACGGCACTTAAAAGAACTCCCGGGGTTGATTCGTAGCGTAACAGAAGGGGGCTTACATTTATACCGATGACCGGGCGTTCGTCCCAGTTCGAAGGAAGAGGAACAGGTCTTGGCGAAAGAGTGAACGCAGGATCCGGGAAGAGGTGAGCCGATTTCCCGGGAAGGCGTTCTTTAAGGGCAGCATAGGTGAGCGACTCGCGCGCGACGATCAGGTCGAATAAAGCCAAATCCCTAAGCATCTGCTGATCCATCAGCTCGGGCTCAATGCTGGCACCCCAAAGCACTAACGGGACTCCGACCCTTTTCGCGGCTGCGTCTATTGCGTAGAGCCAGAAAGGATGCCCGTAGCAGTAATTGTCGCCACCGATTGAAATGGCGATAGTCTTTCGATCTAGCTGTGATATCACATTGTTCTGCAGTAGAGACTGTGTAAAAAGAGGGTCTATGTGGAAAAGCTTCATTATGTGCCAGAATGACCAAGAGAGGCTCCACCGTTTCAAGGAAGGGTGTGAAAGGTAATAGTCAACCCAAGGAACATGATACGATAAATCATCTTTCTTGCGAAGAGATGCCACCCCGATTTTTGAAAGGGGGAATTCTTTCTTCACCATTTCTGATGTGGTCCGGACTATTGCTTCACATCCATGGTTGGCGTATCCGCCGTGTGCGAACAAAAGGACCCTAAAGGGGTTCTGTGTCGCCTTGTCATTCTGTGACATGAGTAATCTTGCTGTCCTCATAACTCTTTTTATATAGGGGGTCCAGTCGTAGCGTCAACACGAATATTGCAGACATGTAGGGACTCATGAAAACGGGGTTGGTCACCGAGGATATCCATATCGCCCACAGGAGCATCAGGGCATAGTAGCGGCGTATGCGGGCCGAGGTGTCGTCGGTGGTCGTCGCCCGCGCCAGGATGTCGCGGTACAGCAGGAAGGTCAGCAGGAAGAATAGCGCGATGCCGAGAAAGCCGAACTCTCCTAGCAGAGTCGACCAATTGCTGTCGTACACGCCGCTCATCTCGACAAAAAAGGATATCTGGTCGAGCCCGAGTTCCCGATAGACGGGGCTTATTTCAGACATCACACTGCCGAAGGTGGCCGCGCCGGTCCCGATGGGGAAATGCTCCCCCGAGAGTTGTGCGCCGTAATAGATCATGATACCTCGGATGTAAGATTCACTGCGAGCGTTCTTGATCCATTCGATGTTCTGGCGGGTGGTCTGGAATATCTCCGTCTCGCGCAAGGCCAACGCGCTGAGGAAGAGCATGAAAACGATGAAAAGATAGAGCAGGAAGCGCACCATGCGGTCACGGAAGAGCTTCGAGAATGAAAAGAGCATAAGCGGCGCGAAGATGAGGATGGTTCGGCTTCCGGTCAGGATGCTGAAGAACAGAAGGCCCAACAGCGAGGCAAGAAGCCGTCTCTTGAAGAGAGAGGGCCTCTCGATCGTGAACAGATAGCCGAAGACGAACAGGGCGAGGGTGAAGGCGAGATTGTTGACATTGAGTTGGAGGCCGATCGGCCGCAGCATGCCGTAGCGATAAAGCGGGGCGATGCCGAAGAGGTGGTTGTAGCTTTCCTGTAGCAGAATATTGAGGAGGACGCCGAGCATCGTCAGAACGATAAGCAGGCGCAGGATCATTCGGGAGAGTCTTGGCGGGATGAAGATGGACGCCAGATAGTAGTAAACGAACAGCCGCAGGTGTATCAATATCTGCAGTGCTGCTTTCGAAAGTGAGATGTAAGGACTGGTGAGCGAGGCGAGAAAAAGAAGAAGATAGGCGCCGATCAGGTATGCCGCGAATCGATGAAGACTTCTGCGGGTCACCAGTTGAACAAGACAGACGATGAGAAAAAAAGCGAGGGGTGTCTCGTCAATGAAGGAAAGTTGCGGAATGCCGGTCGTCAAGCAGAGTATCTGATTGAAGAATATGCCTAGAAAAATGAAGAACAGCGTTGCCAGAAGCACGATCGAACGCGGTGGGGGAAGCGCTATCATTCAAGGATATAGAGCGAATACTTGGCCCGGTCGGTCGATCGATCTATGCTCGCGCGGTAGGGCATAAGCTGCGAGAAGGTGCTTTCCCCGATCCGAGTGACGATGACCACCTTGTTCAGGAGCGCTTCGGCGCGTGGCGAAAGCCCGTTCTCGGGCGGTTCGTGGAAGACCGGCAGGACGAACTGGAACCGGTCGAGCAATCGGGCGAGCGTCTTTTTCAGAATGTGCCATTCGGAGAGTTGTGTGATCGGAGAGAGGGTCGTGTCGATGGTGAGGCGTGATACGGCGGGATCTTTGGTCTTGTGAATGAACGCGATCAGGTCGAGATCGTCCTGTGCTAACAACGCGGGGTCGAGCGCATGCGCCCCCTGAGTGGCAGAGAAGACCACGAGCAATTTGCGGTCGCGAGTGGTGCCGATATGGGCGGCGAAGTCCTCCGCGAAGATCTCCATGGCGGCCTGGTCGATAAAGGAAAGGAGCCCGATGACCCGGTCGGTCGGTGCCGAGGAGAAGAATATAGAACGGGCGAGCGATGTGACCGGTTCTCCCCGCAGGGAGGTGTTCGCGGCATATGACAACGCGGTGATGGTCGGGATCGACAGGAGGTCCTTGATCTCGTGCGGCGCCAAGGCGCGGGTCCGGAACCATTCGCGGATGAAGATCAGGAAGGTGGCCAGGACCATTGCGACGAATACCGAGAGTGCGAGGAAGGAAGAAAGCTGAGGGCGCGATTTCTTGATAAGCGCCGTCGGGTGGTCGAGAATGCGCACTGGCACATTGTCCATGCTCGCGGTTATCCCCGCTTCGTAGTATTTCTGCATGAGAAAAGCGTAGAGTTTTTCGGTGATCTCTACATCGCGCTGAAGGCTGGCGATGTTGCGCAGGTTGTTCGGCAGGTTCTTGATGATGTCGGAGGTGCTCGCCGACTGCTGTTCGAGTATCAGGGCGCTGTTGTGATAGGTCTCGTTGGTCTTCGCGAGGAGCTGGAGAAGGTCCTCCTTCGCCTTCCGGATGTTCTCCCGGAGTTTGATCATGTCAGGGTGGTTGTCGCTCAATGTGGTCGAGAAGGTCTTCTCCTGCGCCACCAGCGTGTTGTGCACCTGCAGGGCCGCCTGCACCGCGATGTCGTCGATGATTGGCGGGGCTGGGATGGGAAAGCTCTCGTCGGTCCGGATAGAGGCGAT
>CAYNMQ010000202.1:0-3787 GCA_964398245.1 uncultured Spirochaetales bacterium
TCGAAGAAGAGACCTGCCCCTACACAGGGGCGCCCGGGACCGAAGGGGTGGGGCCGTGTAAGGCAGGGGACCGGCAGTGTGCTCCCGACGGCGTCAGTTGGAGCGAGTGTGTTGGTCAGGTCCTACCGAGTCCCGATGTCTGCACCGACAGCATAGACAACGATTGCAACGGCACCGTGAACGATGGGTATGCCACTGGTGCGTTTGGTTGCGTCTGTTTGCCGAATTCGACCTCTTCCTGTTATACCGGTCCCGCGGGGACGCTGGGCAAGGGCATCTGTCATGGTGGCACCGCCACCTGCAATACGCTGGGCACCGGGTATGGTTCCTGTGTCGGAGAGCAGACGCCTCTTTCTGCGGAGGTATGCGGTAATGGTCAGGACGATAATTGTAATGGGCAGACCGACGAGAACCTCGATGCCGACGGCGACGGGTGGGGCACCTGTAGCGGCGATTGCTGTGACAATACTTCGCAATGTGCTGATCCGACGAAGGTGAATCCGGGTGCGGTGGAGGTGCAGGGGGATGGGATAGACAATGACTGTAACGGGCAGACCGACGAGAACCCGCAACCCTCCTGCTCGAGCGCCGCGAAGTTCAGCGGTACGACCGCGACCGACCTCGTCTATGCGATGGATATCTGTAAGCACTCGACGAACGGGTCATGGGGCATCGTGGGGACACCGACACTGACCCGTGCGGAAGGATCTGGCTCGGTGAACAACACGCAGATAGCGGTCATGACCCAGTTCGGGACCCATGCATCGAATGTCGCGATCGCCAATAGTACCATGGCCTCGCTTTCCTCTGGTCGGGCGCGTGACGGGAACGACCCTGATGCGACGGCCGACATAACCTATTCCTATTATACCGGGACGCCGCCCGCCGATTTCATCGCGGCGCATGGCAACGCCTTGCCGACCACAAAGGCAGGATGCCCAAATGGGTCGGGGGCCAATGACGGCGTGATGCTCTCGGTTCAGATCAAGGTGCCGACCAACGCCCAGGCCTTCTCCTTTAATTTCCGTTTCTTCTCGCAGGAATACTGGGAATACACCTGTACTCAGTACAACGATTTCTTCATCGCGATGCTCTACTCCGGTGCCTCGGGAATCCCCGCTGACAAGAACATCTCGTTCGACTCGAACGGCAGCTACATCAGCGTCAACTCGAACGCTTTCTTCACCGTTTGTCAGCCGAAGTCGGGATATAGTTGTCCTGACGGGACCGCTCCTTTAGGAGGCACAGGATACGATCTCGATTATTGTACAGAAACCGATCAGTGGGGTTCGTGCACCAAGTATGTTAAGAACGGCGGCGCCACCAAATGGCTTTCGACGACCGCGCCGGTCGTACCGGGGGAGACGATCACGCTCAAGTTCGTGATATGGGACACCTCCGACCAAGCGCTCGACTCGCTTGTTCTTATTGACAACTTCAAGTGGAGCGCGCAGGGGACGAGCGGCCCGGTCACCTTCGAGTGCTGGGACCTCAACAAGAACGGGGCGTGCGATGCCGCTACCGAGGATCAGTCGGGTGACGGGGTGTGCAACGAGCGTGACTGTTGATGTCTTAAAAGATATGGTCGAGGAGGCGCCATCATGGTGATGCGTAGTGTGTTAGCAGTATTCTTTGTGCTGGTAATTATTGCCTGCAATACCGACAGTCCTGTCGGGCCCACCGACGAGGAAGGTTGGTACGATTGGGGAACGGGAGACGGCGACACCGCGTTTCCTGACTATGACCACGATGGTTCCCTTCCTGACAGCGAAGGGGGGTTGCCCGATTCCGAAGGGATTTTACCTGACTCCGAAGGGGTGTTACCTGATCATGAAGGACCGCTTCCTGATACCGAAGCGGTGATTTCCGACGGTCCCGATGGCTCCCTACCCGACGAGAATATCGGCGATGAAGAGCTCTCCGATAGCGACGAAGCCGAAACAGAAGCAGTGATCAGCGATGACAGCGGAAGCGGTTATCCCGACGCGGATGCCGACATGACAAATTGCGAGTGTCTGAGCGGCGCCTGTTGTGACGGATGTCATCTGCGAGGTGGAGATTTCGTTTGTCGCCCTGCGACGGGCGAGTGTGACCTTGCCGAGTACTGCACCGGGGCTTCCGCTGACTGCCCGACCGATCTTTTCGTGGATGCCAACCAGCCATGCGGCAGTCAGGCGAGCGGGCCGTGCAACGATCCCGACACCTGCGATGGATCGGGACACTGCCAGCCCAACTACTGGCCCGAGAACACTCCGTGCGACGACAGTCTTTTCTGCAACGGGAACGACACCTGTAACGCCTACGGCGGTTGTACGATGCATACCGGCGACCCCTGCACCGGTGGTACAACCTGCATGGAGGGAAAAGGATGCCTAACCGAGTGCGAGCTTGCCGAGGCGACCGAGAGTTATGTGGGATGCGAATACTGGGGAGCGTTTTTGCAGAATGTAAGTCCCGACACCTATGCGGTCGTTGTTGCGAACCCTAACAATACGGCAGTCACGGTAACTGTGTATGGCAACGGGAACACGCAGCTGGCTCAGTTCACCGTCAACCCCGGTCAGATAAATTCCCAGACCTTCGATACCTCGCGTCACCTTACCGGCGCCGGCATTTTCAATCACGCGTTCAAGATCGTCTCTTCACGTCCGGTTACCGTGACTCAAATGAATCCGTTCGGTAATGTGCTCACCTACACGAATGATGCTACGCTTCTTTTGCCCAAGGGGGCGCTTGGTCTTCAGTATTATGCTATGAGTTGGCCCGATTGGCACTATTTCGAGAGTGGTGGCGGTTGTAGCGGTGACACCGAGTACAACTATCCCGGCTACATTGCAGTGGCAGCGATCGAGCCGGGGACGACGACGGTAACCGTGAAATATGCGGCCGCTTCGCGTGCCGGAAGTGGGGTCGCGGCGCAGGCGGCGGGAAGCACGGCGACCTACACGCTCAATCAATATCAGATACTCAATATCAACTCCGCTGGTCCTTGTAGCGGCACTTGCTACGGCGCCGATCTTACGGGTAGTTTCATCGAGGCCGACAAGAAAGTGGCGGTCTTCGGCGGCCACATGTGTACTTTCGTGCCGGCCAACCAGTGGGCCTGCGATCACCTCGAGCACCAGATCTTCCCGCTTCGTTCGTGGGGAAAAGATTTTGCCGTAGTGAGAACACGGCCGCGTAATACCGAGGCTGACTACTTCCGTATCCTCGCCGCGCAGGACGGAACCAGTGTGTCGTGGACCGGCGGTATTTCGGGTAATGTGACCCTCAACGCAGGACAGTTTCACCAGTTTTCGACGACCGCCGATTTTGTGGTGACCGCAGATAAACCGATCATGATCGCTCAGATCCTTGCTTCGCAGGATGCAGGGGCGGGAACCGGAGACCCGGCGATGATGCTCATCGCGCCCAGCGAACAGTTCCGGAAGGATTACATCTTCCTCGTTGCGCCGAACTACGATTATGATCGTCTGACGCTTGTTGCGCAACCCGACACGAACATCGTCATAGATGGATCTTCTCTCAACTCGAACTCGTTCACCCCGATTCCGGGCACGAACTGGCTTCGCCAGTACCTCGACTCGGCCGATGGTGCGCATAAGTTGACTTCTGATAAGCCGGTTGGTCTCTATGTCTATGGGTTCTCGCAATATGTCTCCTATGCCTACACCGCCGGGCTCGACCTTGTTGAGATATACCGGTGCTGGGATCTCAACGAGAATGGCATCTGCGATGTCGCGACCGAAGATCTGTCGGGTGACGGTATCTGTAACGAGCGTGATTG
>CAYNMQ010000203.1:0-3777 GCA_964398245.1 uncultured Spirochaetales bacterium
GCAGGAGCGGCGCGTCAACTATGCGAACCTCTTCGAGACATGGGGCCTCAAACTGCAGAGCAACATGGTGCTCGATCTCTACAACTTCCCGGCGCTCATCCCCTCGGGCAATGTCCGTTATCTCCAACCCTATCCCTTCTGGATAAAGGTCGGCGACAAGCAGCTGGCGTCGGAACTCCCCGGTTACCTGCGCGAACTCGGCACGATCGCCTTCCCCTTCGCATCGAGCATCGAGATAGAGCAGAAAGAAGGCGTCGCCTACACGACGGTGGCAAAATCGTCCGGCAAGAGCTGGGAACAGAAGGGCTTCGTGATGGCGATGCCCGACCAGATACCGGAGCCAAAGACGGAGGACCTCAAGACCTTCAACCTCGCGGTGCTCGCCAAGGGGCTGTTCCCGAGCGCCTACAGCGCCGACAAACTGCCTGAAAAGGCTGACAAGGAGTCGTTCCGCGTGAAAGGGACAGAGCCGGGACAGGTGCTCCTCATCGGAACGCCCGAGTTCATCCTCGACCGGAACCTCCGCATGTTCCAGGCGAACGGCACCTTCTTCGTCAACCTCGTGGACTACCTCACCAACTCGAACGAGCTGGCCGGCATCCGGTCTCGCAATCAGGGATATGTCTTCATAGACGCCGAAGTGAGCGACGCGATGAAGGAGGTCCTCCGCTGGATAGGGACGCTCCTCATGCCCATCATCGTGGTCGTTTTCGGCATCGTGCGGATGATGATCAGAACCAGAGTCGCAGGGAGGGCTTAAACCATGAGCAAACGCAACCTGATCCTTCTTGTTCTCTTCATCCTGCTCGTCGGCGGGTTCATTCTCAAGAATTGGCTCGACGAGAAACGGGTCCGCGAAAGCATCGCCAAGGAGAACGAGGTGGTGTTCGCCGGCCTCACCAAAGAGCAGATCTCCGAGGTCGCCATCAAGGACACCGAAAAGAACACCGTGACGACGCTCGTGAAGTCGGGCGACCGGTGGACCGTGAAGGAAAAGGGAGGGGCGCTCGCCGACAAGTCTCTCGCCGACAAGGTGGCCGAGACGCTTCCCAAGATACGCTACGGTCAGAAGATGGGACCGCTCGACGACGAGGCGAAGAAGAAATACGGCTTCGACAAGGCGGTCGAGGTGACGGTGCAAGGTAAAACACTCCTCATCGGCCAGCCGGTCGGCGTCCGCCTTCCCATCGCGATCGAGGGAACGGTCTATCTGTCGCCCAACAACGAGCGCTACACCTTCGCCCGGTACGACGGCGAATGGCGCGACCGGGCGTTCTTCCCCGGAAAGACCGCCGATGATGTGACGGCAGTCACCGTGACACCAGAGGGAGGCAAAGAGATGAAGGTGACGATCAACGAAAAAGGCGAGGCGACGGTGACCGGCATCGAGAACGGCGAGCCGCAAAAGGGAAAAAGCTTCGTGAACAGCGTCGGCGGCCTGCGCATCAGCAACTTCGTGGACACGGAACCCGAAACGGTGGCCGAGATCGAGAAGGACAAAAAGAAGACCGCCATCGCCAAAGGGACCGTCCTCGTCGAATTCAAGAACGGCGACAAGGCGACGCTCGAACTCACCGGTCTTAAAGTGAAGGATAAAAGCGACTATCTTATCAAGAAGGACGGAAAACTGTTCGGCATCTCGGAGTATTACTACAACAAACTCGCGAATCCTGAACTCGGGCCGGCACCGAAGAAAGACGCTACTCCGGCAAAGACCACGCCGGCAAAATCACCCGAAAAAGCGAAGAAGAAGTAAGCGACCCTCACCTTGATCCTCTCCCGCAACAGGGAGAGGAACCCCTCCTCCTTCTCCCTGCTTGCGAGGCGAAGCGATGCGGAGACTCGTGAAGGGAGAAGGCGGGGATGAGGGTATTCTATCCTTTATCCCAGAACGCGATCTTTCCGAACGAGTCTGCCTTGAGCGAGGCGCCGCCGACGAGCACACCGTCTATGTCGGGCATACCCATCAGTTCGGCGATGTTGTCGGGCTTGACGCTTCCGCCGTAGAGAATGGTGATGTTGGGGCGCCCATAGTGCTTGGCCATGAACTTGCGGATGTACTCATGCATCTCCTGCGCCTGTGCGCCGGTGGCGTTGACGCCGGTGCCGATCGCCCAGACCGGTTCGTAGGCGATGATGAGATCTTCGTCGGGACACGAGAGGTTGTCATCGAAGGCGGTCGAAAGTTGATGGTCTATCACCGCGAAGAGCTCCCCCTTCTCGCGCTGGGGCAAGGTCTCGCCGATGCAGAAGATCATGCGGAACTTCTTCTGCTGGGCGAAGGCGACCTTCCGGCGCAGGTACTCGTGCGTCTCTCCGATGACATGGCGCCGCTCCGAGTGGCCGATGATGACCGTCCGGATGCCGAGGTCGGCGAGCATCGCAAGGCTCACCTCGCCCGTGAAGGCGCCGTTCTCGGCAGGATAGAAGTTCTGTGCCGCGAGCGAGATGTTCCTCCTCTTCACGAGCGCCGCGGCCTGCGCGAGGTAGGGGAACGACGGCGCGACGATGACCTCGCGGTCGGTCGCTCCGGCGCACCGGTCGCCGAACGCCGTGAAGAAGGCGGCCGTCTCGGCGGTCATGTTGTTCATCTTCCAGTTGGCGGCGTATATCTTTTTGCGGGTCATGCTCCCTCTCCCTGCGACGATGTTATTTTCCCTTCGTTTCTTTGTAGAGCCGCAGCGACTCGCGCGCGATGACCAGCTCCTCGTTGGTCGGGACGACGAGCACCGTCGCCTTCGCCTTCGGCTTCGATATCGCCGCGAGTTTCGCCCGGAGCCCGTGGTTCTTCTCCTCGTCGAGTTCGATCCCCATGAACCCGAGTCCCTCGCAGGTCATTCGGCGGACATCCCAGTCGTTCTCGCCGATGCCGCCGGTGAAGACGAGCACATCCACGCCTCCCATCGCCGCGGCGTAGGCGCCGACATACTTCTTGAGCCGGTAGCAGAACATCCTCATCGCGAGGTCGGCCCGCTTGTTGCCCTTGCGGATCGCTTCCCAGTTGTCGCGCATGTCGTTCGAGACGCCGCCGACGCCGAGCATACCCGATTTCTTGTTGAGCATCTTCTCGAACTCGTCGAGCGAAATCCCCTTGCGCGCCGCGAAGAAGACGAGCGCCGGATCGATATCGCCACAACGGGTCCCCATCATGAGCCCCTCGAGCGGCGTCATCCCCATCGAGGTGTCAACCGATTTTCCTTCCTTTATCGCGGCGATTGAACAGCCGTTGCCGAGGTGTGCCGTGATAATGCGGAGTTTCTCGATCGGCTTTTTGAGGAACTTCGCCGCCTCACCAGCGACATAGCCGTGCGAGGTGCCATGGAACCCGTAGCGGCGCACCTTGTACTTCTCGTACCACGAGTAATCGATCGGATAGAGGTAGGCATAGTCGGGCATGGTCTGGTGGAACGCGGTATCGAAACAGCCGCCCTGAAAAGCGTGCGGGAATATCTTCTGTGCCGTCCGGACACCGGTGATGTTGTGCGGGTTGTGGAGTGGTGCGAGGTCGTTGCAGGCGGTCATCTTCTCGAGGACATCCTCGGTGACGACGACCGACGAGTGATAGAACTCGCCCGCATGGACGAGCCGGTGACCGATGATGCCGATCTCCGATTTGTCGCGGATGACTCCCTTCTCGGTGAGCAGATCGAGGACGGTGGCAAGCGCCGCTTCGTGATTGGGAAGCGGGACCTCCCGCTCGACCTTCTCGCCGCTCGCGTCCACTTTGAGAGACACGATACCCATCGGCACACCGATCTACACGGCCAAACCCAGGCC
>CAYNMQ010000204.1:0-3733 GCA_964398245.1 uncultured Spirochaetales bacterium
CCGGTCGAGACGCCTTTGGTGCCGGTGTAGATCTGAAGCGTCACCCGGTCACCGTCGAAGCTGATGACCTCGGCGAGCGAGGAGCGGCCGTCGCGCATCCTGACCTGCGCGAGCTCGCCGAGCTTCACCGCCTCGGCGCGGATCTCGGCGATGGAGCCTTTTATCTTCTCGATGCGGGTGTAGGTCTTAACCATGGCGCGCTCCCTCCAGAAGATCGTTCACCGCCTGCTTCCTGTCGGCATACGCCGGGTCGTCGGGCGCCGTGTAGTTCCATTGGATGAACCGGTCCTGCAGCATGAGGAAGAAACGGCGCGCCGCGTCGTGGGAATCGAACGAAAGCTCGGCGTCGAGCACCCGCTCGACCAGTTCGAGCTGTTCGGTCTGCCGTTTGATGTCGGTCGCGGTATCCACCTTGTCGAACGCGTTCTGCTGGAGAAAGACGGCGTCGTAGAACTCGCCCTTGAGGAAGACCACCATATCGTCGCGGCTCGTCCCCTCCTCGCCGACGACCGACATCTTCTTGCCGATCTCGTCGGCGGCGAAGACCACTCTCTGCGCCTTGCGGATGATCTCGATGCGCCGCCGCGTCGCCTCGTCGCCGTGCTCGTAGAAGCGGTCGTTGTACTTCGACCAGCTGATGAGCGGGTCTATCGCCGGATAGCGCCGCGCATCGGAACGGGAACGCGACAGCCCGAGGAAACAGCCGACGACCGCGAGGGTCGACTGGGTCACCGGCTCCTCGAAGTTGCCGGCGGGGCTCACCGCGCCGCCGATGGTGAGCGAACCGGTCGAGCCGTCCTTGAGTTCGACGACGCCGGCCCGCTCATAGAGCTCCGATATGCGCGAGGCGAGATAGGCGGGGAAGGCCTCCTCGCCCGGTATCTCCTCGAGGCGGCCGCTCATCTCGCGGAGCGCCTGCGCCCAGCGCGAGGTCGAATCGGCGAGCATGAGACAGTCAACGCCCATCTGGCGGTAGTATTCGGCGATCGCGGTGCCGATGTAGACCGACGATTCGCGCGCCGCGACCGGCATCGAGGAGGTGTTGCAGATGATGCAGGTGCGGTCTATCAGTTTGCGCCCCGTCGTCGGGTCGTCGAGCTCGGGGAACTCCTTCAGGAGCTCGACCACCTCGCCGGCCCGTTCGCCGCAGGCGACGACGACGACGACCTGAATGTGGGCATATTTCGACAACTGGTGCTGGAGCACCGTCTTCCCGGCGCCGAAGGGGCCCGGCGTGCAGAAGGTGCCGCCCTTCGCGACCGGGAAGGGTCCGTCGATGATGCGGCACGCGGTGGTGAGCTGTTCCACCGGCAGTTGACGCCGGCCGAACCGTATCGGGAACTTCGCGGGCCAGCGCTGGACCATCGTTACGGTATGGCGCGTCCCCTGCTCATCCTCGATGACCGCGATCTCGTGTTCCACCGGGTAGGCGCCCGCCGGCGCCACGCTGATCACCTTTCCCTTGCCGCGGAACGAAAAGGGCACCATGATGCGGTGCTTCACGACCCCCTCGGGGACCCAGCCAAGGAAGTCGGCCCGCTCGACGGTGTCGCCGACCTTTGCGGTCGGGGTGAAGTCCCACTTCTTCTCGCGGGGGAGCGGGATGAGGTAGAGGCCGCGCGGCAGGAAGTAGCCCGCCTGCTCGGCCACCAGTTCGAGCGGATTCTGGAGCCCGTCGAAGATGCTCGTGAGAAGACCCGGCCCCAGTTCGACCGTCAGCAGGTCGCCGTCGAACTCGACCGCGTCGCCGCAGGTGATGCCGCGGGTCATCTCGAAGACCTGCAGTTTCGCGAGATTCCCCGCTATCTCGATGACCTCGCCCTTGAGACGCTTGCCCTCCGTTCTCACATAGGCGACCTCGTTCTGACGCACGATGCCGGTGAACTCGGCGGTGATGAGGTTGCCCTGCGCCGCCACGACCCGGCCCTGTGCCCGTGTCTGTTCCGTCGTCATGTTCCAAATCTCCCTTGTCCGTCTCAGCCGTGCACGATGTGATCGAGTATCTGTCTGCCGCGCTCGCGGTTCAACGAGTTCCAGATGTCGCGCACCTGGAACCCGATGATGTACGAGAGAATGATATGATCGCCGAACGGCGACTCCTGACCGACCTCCTCCATCAATTTGAAGCGGATACGATCAAGGTCGTGCTCCAACTCTATCGGCTCCTTGTTGAAGAGGTTGATGATGTCCACCACCTCGGGGAAGATGCTCTTGAGACCGAGGTCGGTCGAGGCGCGGTTCTCGAGGATGACCTGTACGAAATAGGGGTCGCCTTTTATGTGATCCTCGAGCTTGAGACCCTGCCGCAGGATGCGCTGCGCCGCGAGCACGGTGCGGATGATCGTCGCGATGCGCCCGTAGTAGCGTATGAAACGGCTCTTGCAGTTCTGGAGGTAGGAAAAGTAGCCGATGTAGAGGTCCTCCATGTGATCGAGCCGTTCCTGCGGCGTCTTGTACTGCAGGAAGTAGTCCACGATGAATTCGGGAAAGTTGGGGTCGGGCATGTTGAGGAACGGCTCTTTGAGGAACGCCACGATCTCGTCCACTTCGAGATAGTTCGGCTTGTAGATCTCGATGGGACGCGGCGCCTCCGGCATCCGCCCGCCGGCCCGCGGCACCTGCGTCCGAAGGACGAGTTCGATGTTGTAGAGATCGTTCTGAAGAAGGATGTCCTTGAGCGGGTCCATGAGCGATTCGAGCTGGGGCCAGTTGTCCTCGAGGAACTGCGCAAGCGTTCCCGGCAGTTCGCTGTCCCAGGTGAGCTTGGGCAGCGCCGCGACGAGGTAGTGGTTGAACTTCATCGCCATGAGACCGCTCCGCTATTTCGCGAAAAGGTATGTGCGCAGTTCGGGGCGCAGATAGTCGGCAAGGAGCTCGGTGAGTGCCTCGTTGGTGAACTCGTAGGAAAATCCCTTGTCCACGAACCGCACCGAGAAACCGGAAGGCACCCGGTCGTCCGAAAGGGTGACCCCCTTCGCCGCTGCCGCGGCGATCTCGCCTTTTACGAAGGCGCCAATCCGCTTTTTCAGTTCATCGGAAAGAACGACCTCGACCTGACCGGCGTTGCCGCCGACCGTGACGCGCACCACCTCGAGGATGACCGCCTTCATGATCTCGGCGTTTCCCTCCGCCTCGCGGACCGCCGCGCCGACAGTACGGGAGAGCACCTCTTTCTCTAGGGCCAACTTCAGTGTGTCTATCGCCTGCCGCGCCGCGAGCCGGAGCGAAGATTCGGCCGTGGAAAGGGTCAGCCGCGCTTTCTCTTCGGCGGCGCGCACTATCTCCTCCGCCTTCTTCTCAGCCTGCGCGATGATGCGCTCCTTTTCGGCGTTCGCCTCGGCGAGCAGGCGGTCGCGCTCCTGTTCCGCCGGCGTGAGCACCTGCTCTTTCAGATACTCGCTGATGTTCTGTATCTTGTTCTCGAAGGTCGCCGTCTGTTGTGCAAGGTTGCCGCCCATCGCTGTCACTCCTTCCTTAGATAAGTGTCCATGAACATAAAAAATCTGCGGAACTATAGCCCAGTGGACGGGAAAGTCAACTTGGCGACCACAGCAGGTTTGCAATCGCCTTTCTCTTACGCTACAGTCAGAAGTGATTACGACGGAAAAGGGTCCGTATATGGCAACGCAACGAAAGGTCGCGATCATCGGCGCCGGGTTCGGCGGCCTTGCGGCATCGGCGATACTCGCCCATCGCGGCTACACGGTCGAGGTCTTCGAACAGCAGATCGGTC
>CAYNMQ010000205.1:0-3684 GCA_964398245.1 uncultured Spirochaetales bacterium
GCCGGCGCTGAAGGGGGCGTCGTATTCGGGTTCGCAGATGGCGTCGCCGTCGGCTTCGGAAAGGCTCATGATGCGCTGGCAGTAGGTATAACAGTCCATTGAGGAGCCCATCACCGACTCGTCGGGACGGCCGTTCTTGTTGATGTCGTAGTAGAACAGTTGCCCCACATGGTTGGCGACGATGTCGAGGATGACCTTGAAGCCGTTCTCGTGAAGGATCTGCACCATCTCGCGCAGTTTGGCGAGGTCGCCGAAGTGGGGGTTGACGGTGAGATAGTCCTGCGTCCAGTAGCCGTGGTAGCCGGCGATGCCGGCATCCTCTTCGACATTGCGCACCACCGGACTTATCCAGAGCGTCGTGACGCCGAGTTCCCTGAGGTAGGTGATCTGGTCGATGATACCTTGGAAGTCGCCGCCATGCCATGCCGCGAGGTTGTTGGGGTTGGTATTATAGTCGTTGTTCACATCGCCGTTCGCGAAGCGGTCGGTGATGAGTTGGTAGATGATCTCGTCGCGCCAGTCGTCCACATGGTTGGTTATCGGCATCTCGCCGGCGACCTTGTTCGTGTCCACGCAGGCCGCGAGAAGTAGAAGTAAGGGAACAAGAAGAGCGAGCCGTCTCATCATCGGTACTCCGTGTTGAACCACCACTCGGCGCCGATGCCGAGAAAGTGTTGGATCTTCCGTTCGCGTCGCTTGTCGCCTTCGGGGAACAGCGCCCGGGCGTCGTCGTTCACGAAACTCGCGGTATAGACGAGCCGCAACTGGGGCCTGCCGTAGGAGAGCGACTCGCCGCGGTAGATGAGCGGGAAGAGCGAGAATTTGGTTATCATAGGAAGCGTCTCGCGCGCCGTGTCGGAAGAGATGCCGTTCGGTTTCTTGAGTTGGTGGGAGAGCTCCAGTCCGAGCGCGAGCGAATCGAGCAGTTTGAAGTGCGGACGCACCGCGACGATGAATTCCCAGCCGTCGTCGTTGTCGTACTTGTTCGGGTCGGCGTCCACGAAATAGCGGGCGTAGGAGCCGACCATCGCGCTCATGCGCCAGAACTCGGTGTTGCCGGTGAGCGCGACGAGGAACTCGCGCGCTGCGGTCGTTTTATGGTTGATGTCGTAGCCGAAGGGCTCGCTGAGCGTTCCGTAGGCGGCAAGGCCGCCCGAGTACTTGACGAAGAGGTGAGCGAAACTGTGGGGGAGGAAGCCGACCGCGCCGAACTGCGCGCCTACCGACCAGCCGAAGTCGGCGGGATAGCGCACCTCGTCGCGCTCGGTCGCCGCGTTGATGCTGTACTCGCTGATGCGGGTGCCCGAACCGATGCTCTGTATCTCGCCGAAGAGTTTCGCCTTGAGCGCGAAGGGCGACTCCGGTTTGCGCAGGAAGTAGTGGGTCGCTTTGACGCCGGCGATGACGCGCTGGCGGTCCATCCACTCGACCGTCTCGGTGCCGAAGGTCTCGGAGGGAACCTCGCGTTTCTGCACCTGCCAGTCGGTCTCGAGCCGGTTGAGGCCGAAGTGAAGGTCTATCTCGGTGTCGGGGTAGTGGAGCCCCGCGCCGGCGCCGTAAATGTTGACCTCGTCGAGCGGCCAGAAGTCGAACAGATAGATGTCGTCACCGCGGTACATGCGACTGCCGGCCCACACGAGGAGCGGCTTATAGAGCAGGTGTTCGGCGCGGATGAAGAGGTTGCGGATGGCGCTGATGAGGGCGAAGGTGCCGGTGTCGTGGAAGAGCGACTCGCCGAACGCGAGCGTCGTGACGAGGTGGAAGTCGGTCTCCTCCGGCTTGTTCGCGAAGTCGTAGGCAAAGTCGAGTTCGAGGTAGGTCGGCTGTTCGAGGCGCGAGCCGTGCGAGACGATGTTGGTGTGGCGTCCCGATCCGCCTTCGAGGTCGGTCGAGGGCTGGACGCGGCCGTAGGAGCCGAAGATGAACCGAGCGTCGCCGTCCTCGGCGCTCACTGCCGCCGAGAAGAAGAGGATGAAAAAGAGTATCACTCGCAGAAGCACTGGTCTTTCCCCGCATTCGAACTGTAGCCACAGCCAACCGCCGTTGCATAGCCGAGATCGTGACACGCGTCGGCGCAGAGCCGCCGTTTCCAGAAGCCACCGTTGCAGTAGTGGATCGCGGTGACCCCGTCGCACGCCGTCGCTCCTTCGATGCAGTAGTAGAGGATATCGTCGTCGGGTTCGGGATCGCGGTCGTAAAAGGTTATCGTGCTCGTCTCTTCGTCGAACAGCCACACGACCGATGACGGCTCGACGGTAAAGAGCACCTGCGGCGTGTCGAGGGTGACGGTCTTCTTGGCGCCCGGCTCGAGGGTGAACGGTTGCCAATCCTGTCCGTTCGGTCTGATGGTGAGGATAAGCGACGATTTGTTCACGAAGGTGCCGCGGTAGGGGACCTCGTTGATGTCGGAACAGGCGATCGCGGTGACGAACAAAACGATCGCAAGCACGGCTCTCATGCGCTTCCCTCACACACGGGTACTGACAACGAACCTCATCCTAGCGGTTGTCAAAGGAAAATGCAAGGAATGAAGGGTGGTGGTAGATTGGCTTTTTCAGATACTTGCCTCTCAATGATCCTTCCGTCGTACGATGAGCCACACGAAGAACGGTCCCCCGATGAGGGCGGTGAGGACGCCGACCGGTATCTCGCCGGGGGTGATGAGCGTCCGGGAGAGGGTGTCGCAGAGGGTGAGGAGCGCTCCGCCAATGAGCGCCGCAGCGGGGCCGAGGATCTGATGGCGCGGTCCCACGATGAGGCGTGCGATATGCGGTGCCATGAGGCCGATGAAGCCGATGGGACCGGTCACGGCGACCACGCCGGCGACGGCGAGGGAGGTGAAGACGAACTGGATCAGCGCAGTGCGGGTCGGGTCGACGCCACGCGAGGCGGCCGCCTCTTCGCCGAGGGTGAGGATATCGAGTTCACGGTGGAAGAGCGAGGCCGCCACCGCGACGAGGAGTGCCGGTGTCACCTTGATAAGTTCGGAGAGCGCCGCCACATCGAGCGAACCCATGAGCCAGTGGAGGATGCGGTGGCTGTGGCTGAGGTCGGCGAGGTATTGCACGAACACGGTGAGACCCGAGAAGAAAAAGCCGGTGGCGACGCCTGCCAGTAGCATTGTCTGGGCGCCGAAGCGGTGCGAAAGGAGCGACAGCCGCCAGACGATCGTAACCGAGATGAGGGCGCCGAGGAGCGCCGCGAGCGGCACGCTCCCGATACCGAGCAGTATCGCGACCGACGCGCCGAACGAGGCGCCCGACGAGACGCCAAGCGTGTAGGGGCTCGCGAGATCGTTGCGGAAAAGCGCCTGAAAAACCATGCCGCACAGGGCGAGCGTCGCGCCGGCGGCGAACGCCACTCCGACTCGCGGGAGGCGGAGGGTGAGTATCACGCGCCGGGTCGTTTCCTCGTCGGGGAGCGTCTGTCCGATGAACGGCGCGACGACGGTCACCGCCAACGCGGCAAGCGCGATGAGGAGAAGGCGCCGGTGTGCGCTCATGGCGTCGCCTCCGGTGCAAGAATAGTGCGGCCGTCGGGGCCGCTCCAGCGGGCGAACGGCGTGTCGAAGAGATCGGAAAGGTGCGCCGGCGAGAGTTCTTCAACGGGGAGCGGGCCGAGGACGAGCGTCCCCTTCTTGAGCCCGGCGATGTTGGCGGCGTGGAGGAGGGCGTCGTTGGCGTC
>CAYNMQ010000206.1:0-3611 GCA_964398245.1 uncultured Spirochaetales bacterium
GGTGTCGTCATCGGGCGGCTCATCGTCATCGTTGGCAAGGACATCCTCATCGTCACCGGGCACCGGCTGCGGGCGAGCAAAGAGCGTTTCGCCGCCGGCAAGCGTGTAGAGGTCGCTTCCGGCGATGGTCATCGTATTGTCGGCATATGAGAATCCGGAAGTGACGCTGCTCCCGGGGATCGTGACGCCGGATGATCCGATGCGCACTTCGAGATAGGCCTCCTCGACGCTCGACGGCGCCGGCAGATCGAAGGAAACCTCGACCGTCCCCGCATTGTTGACATGGCGATGAGCGGGCTCGAACGAGAGATTCTCCAGATCGGCGGCGGCGAGCGTCGTCCACGCCACCCCCGCGAACAACAGCACCGTCGCTCTCATAGGTCACCTCGTGCGATGATGGTTTCGGCTATCTGCACCCCGTTGAGCGCCGCCCCCTTACGGATGTTGTCGGCGACCACCCACCCGTTGACGCGCCGCCGATCGGCCCCGCCGCGCCCGTAGCGCAGACGGCCGACGAATATCTCGTCGCGCCCCGCCGCATCGGCCGGCGTCGGGTAACGAAGCTCCTCGAAGTCGTCCATGAGCGCGAACGCCGGCCTCTGCGCGATCGCCGCGCGCAACGCCGCAAGGTCGGCCTCCCGCGCGAGGTCGGCGCTCACCGCCTCGGCGTGGCCGAAGAAGACCGGCACGCGGACCGCGGTGCAGTCAAGGTCGAGATCCGGTTTTCCGAGGATCTTCCGCGACTCGTTGATGAGTTTCTTCTCCTCTTCGGTGTAGCCGTCGGCGTGGAACTTGTCTATGTGCGGGAGAAGGTTGAACGCGATGCGCTGAGGGAACGCGGAAGGTTCCGCGGTGCGGCAGGAGAACAGAGCGGTCGCTTCGCCGTGGAGCGCGTCTATCCCCTGCTGTCCGGCCCCGCTGACGCTCTGATAGGTCGCCACGACCACCGAACGCACGCCGAAGAGCTCGTCGAGAAGCGCGAGATACGGCACGAGTTGTATCGTCGAGCAGTTCGGGTTCGCGACGATGGAGCCGCGGACGACCTTCGCAAGGAGGCCCCCGTTCACCTCCGGCACCACGAGCGGCACATCAGGCTCCATACGGAAGGCCGAGCTCTTGTCGACCACGATGGCACCGTTCCGCGCAAAGATCGGAGCGAACTGAAGCGATACCGTTGTACCGGCGCAGAAGAAGACGATGTCATGGCAGGATCGCGTCGCCACCTCGTCGGTAAGCGGAGTCACCGACAGATCCTTTTCCCCGAAGGAGACGACCTCGCCGAGCGACCGTTCGCTCGCATAGGGGGTGAGCCGCTTCACCGGGAAACGGCGATCAGCCAGTATCTTGAGGATCTCCCGCCCCACCACGCCGGTCGCCCCGACCACCGCCACATCGTACCGTCTCACCCGGAGTCCTCCCGTTCTCTCGTTAACCTCTGCGCCATCGTACAAAAAACGCGGAGATATGCAACCTGCGTGCCGAAAATCTTCCTGCGCGATTACCGCCAGTTGCCGCGATCGGCCGCCAGCCTCTCCGTCGGCGCGCCAAAATGACATGGAAAAGTGTCACCCCGCGGCAAAGCTGAGCGTCGCTCTTCTTGACACCCCGACGCCCCGGTGGTAGTGATGCTCGTTACGCCGGAGAACCGTATGTCTCTCGCCGTCACATTCCGCGCCCTCCGTTCGCGCAATTACCGGCTCTACTTCTTCGGTCAATCGTTCTCTCTCATCGGCACCTGGATGCAGCAGGTCGCGGTCGGTTGGCTTGTCTATCGGCTCACCCACTCCCCCTTCCTGCTCGGGCTCGTCGGCTTCTCGGCGCAGATTCCGACCCTCTTCCTCGCGCCGGTCGCCGGCGTCGCCGCCGACCGGTTCTCCCGCCGCGCGATACTGCTCGTCACGCAGTCCCTCTTCATGGTGCAGGCGCTCCTCCTTGCGGCGATGCGCCTGTTGCATATCGAAGCGATGTGGCTCATCATCGCTCTCAGCCTCTTCCACGGCGCCGTGATGGCCTTCGATGCGCCGGCGCGCCACGCCTTCGTCGTCGAGATGGTCGCCTCCCGCGAGGATGTCGCCAACGGCGTCGCGCTCAATTCGGCCCTCTTCCATGCCTCGCGGTTCATCGGTCCCTCGGCGGCCGGGCTCATCATAATGGTGTGGGGCGAAGAGGTATGCTTCCTCATCAACGGCGTCAGCTACCTGACGACCATCGCCGCTCTTGCGGTCATGGACCTTCCCCCCCGACGGGACGCGACCAACGGCGGACGCATCATTTCTCAGTTCCTCGACGGACTCCGTTACGCCCGCGGGTCGTCGCCGATAAAAAGCCTGCTTCTTCTGGTCGCCTTCGTGTGCCTGATCGGCATGCCCTACACCACCCTTCTGCCGGTCATCGCTCGCGACATTCTTCACGGCGACAGCGCCACCTATGGCTATCTTATGTCGGCGGCAGGCGTCGGCGCCGTCTGCGGCGCCCTCTATCTTGCTTCGCGCCGGCCCCAAGACGATCTCTGGCGGCACATCGCCTTCGCTCCCGCCGTTTTCGGATGCGGTATCTTGGCGCTCGCCGTTTCGCGCACCTTTGTCCTCTCTCTGATCCTGCTGGCGGTCGCCGCCTTCGGCATGATGACGGTCATGGCGACGGCGAACACCCTGCTCCAGACCAGTGTCTCGGAAGAGATGCGCGGCCGGGTGATGAGTCTCTACACCCTCGCCTTCTTCGGGTCGGTCCCCTTCGGCAACCTTCTCGCGGGGTCGCTCGCGGCGCACGCCGGGGTTCCGTTCACGCTCCTCATCGCCGCGATCTTGTCGATCGGCGCGACCGTCGTCTTCCTTACGCGTTACAAACGGATCGCCGGCGAAGCGGCAGGCTCTTGAGCCGGCGGAAAACGGCTATATCGGCAAGGAATGGGGAAGGAACAGCGCACGCCTACACAAGGCTTTTTTCGCGGATGACCGCAAGGACCTCTTCGATATCGGGGACCTGCTTGATGTCATAGACCTTCATCCACACGACCTTGCCGTTCTCGTCGATGAGGATGTTCACGCGGCCCGAAACGCCGCCTTTGTCGATGAACTGGCCGTATTTCTTGGCGACCTCGCCGTGCGGCCAGAAATCGGCAAGAATCTGCACCTGATCGAGTTCAAGGAAGGTCGCCCATTCGCGCTTGCTGTGCATCGAATCTACGCTGATGCCGAGCGGGACGGTGTTCATCTTCTCGAACTCGCTCTTCTTCAACTCGAGCGAACGCATCTGGAGCTCACAGATAGGTGTCCACGCAAGGGGGTGGAACGACAGAAGCACCTTCTTCCCGCGAAGCGCGCTCAACTTCACATCATTGCCGAACTGATCCTTGAGGGTGAAATCGGGAGCCATGTCGCCGATTTTTATCGTTTTCTTTTCCTTTTTCTCCTTTTCCTTCTCCACCTTTTCGGCCTTGGGAGCCGGTGCCGCCTCCTGTGAAGGGCGCGGGGGTTCCTTTTTCTCAGGGATCTTGGCAGGTTGAGCGGCCGGTTTAGGAGCCGGTTTAGGAGCCGGTTTGGGGGTCGGTTTCGCCACCGGTTTAGGCGCCGGCTTAGGGGCCGGTTTCGCCGCCGGTTTGGGAGCAGGTT
>CAYNMQ010000207.1:0-3610 GCA_964398245.1 uncultured Spirochaetales bacterium
CCTTCTTCCCGAACGAGAGGGCCAGCCCCTCCGTGCCGGTGTTGATGAGGTACTCCTGAAACTCCCGCTCGTCGCGGACATAGGTGATCTTCTTGCCCCGCGTGATGCCGTAGAGCGGCGGCTGCGCGACATAGAGGTAGCCCCGCGCGACGACATCGGGCATATGGCGGTAAAAGAGCGTCAGGAGCAGGGTGAGTATGTGGGCGCCGTCCACATCGGCGTCGGTCATGACGATGATCTTGTGGTAACGGATCTTCTCGATATTGAACTCATCCTTCCCGATGCCGGTGCCGAGGGCCGCGACGATGGTGAGCACCTGTTCGCTTTTGAGCAGTTTGTCGAGCCGTGCCTTTTCGACATTGAGTATCTTGCCGCGGATCGGCAGTATCGCCTGATTGGAACGGTCACGCCCCTGTTTCGCCGAGCCGCCCGCCGAATCGCCCTCGACGATGAAAAGCTCCGATTTCGCGGGATCGCGCTCCTGACAGTCGGCCAGCTTCCCGGGAAGCGTCGTGTTCTCGAGCGCCCCCTTGCGCCGGGTCATCTCGCGCGCCTTGCGCGCCGCCTCGCGGGCGATCGCCGCTTCGATGATCTTGTCGACGATGGCGCCGGCGACATCGGGATTCTCGTCAAGATAGAGGGTAAGATACTCGGAAACGATGTTCGAAACGACGCTTTGCGCCTCGCTCGACACCAGCTTGTCCTTGGTCTGGGAGCTGAACTTCGGGTCGGGCATCTTCACCGAAAGGACCGCCGTGAGTCCCTCGCGGATGTCGTCGCCGTTTATCTGCACCTTTGCATTCTTCCGGTTCTCGGCGATATATTTCTGGAACACCTTAGTAAGTCCCAGTTTGAACCCTGACAGATGCGTGCCGCCGTCCTTGTTATTGATGTTGTTGGTGTAACACAGCACATTCTCGATGTAGGCATCGGTCCACTGCATCCCGACCTCGACGGTATAGGGCCCGTCTTCCCGGGAGATATGGATGATATCCTTGTGAAGCGGGGTGCGATTCTGGTTGAGAAAGGCGATGAACTCGACGATGCCCCCTTCGTAATGGAAGACCTTTTCCTCCCCTATCCGCTCATCGAGCAGTTTGATGCGGAGACCACTGTTGAGAAAGGCCATCTCGCGCAGACGGTTGGTCACGCGCGCCAGCGAGAATTCGGTGTTGCTGAAAACCTGCGGATCGGGCTTGAAGGTGATCTTCGTCCCCGTCTCGTCCGTTTTTCCCGCCTTTTTGATCGGCGCGACCGGGTCGCCGCGACGGTATTCCTGCACCCAAATGTGACCCTGCCGGCGGATCTCGAGCTGAAGCCACTCTGACAGGGCGTTCACCACCGAGACACCGACGCCGTGAAGACCGCCGGAGACCTTGTAAGCGTTCTGATTGAACTTGCCGCCCGCGTGAAGCACGGTCATCGCCACCTCGGCGGCGCTTCGTTTCTCTTCGGGATGCATGTCCACGGGGATGCCGCGGCCATTATCCTTGATGGTGACCGAACCATCCACATGAAGGTAGACCGAGATCTTATCGCAGAAGCCGGCCAGCGCTTCATCTATGGAATTGTCAACCACCTCGAAGATCATATGATGGAGGCCGCTTCCATCATCGGTGTCACCGATGTACATGCCGGGACGCTTACGGACCGCGTCCAATCCCTTCAGGACCTGTATGCTCTCGGCACCGTACTCTTCTCCGTTGTGTCCATTAGGAACACCCTTTTTCACCTGCTCGTCAGCCATGATCGTTTCTCCTCAAAAACCGTTGCGAAAGCATTATAGTCGGCGACTCGGCTGAAATCAACTTTTCGGCCTTAAAAAGTGCCGAATAAGACAAATAATTTCAGGACATTGGCGGTTCGAATAAAAAAACAGGGAAAAAGGCGCC
This sequence comes from uncultured Spirochaetales bacterium, assembly GCA_964398245.1. GTDB lineage: Bacteria > UBP6 > UBA1177 > UBA1177 > JAKLFG01 > CALITV01. The sequence goes on from CAYNMQ010000207.1 coordinate 1,893, forward strand.
TGTTTTTTGCTAACTAACCGATTTTGTTTGTTTATATTTCTTCCTAGGGTTCGCTTCCCCGAGCGCCTAGAAAAAACAGTGTGGTGAACCGAACGGCAGACCTCTTGTTTTTATCAGTATAATCAGCATCTTCTTCATATTTCCGGTGCAGGAACAAAGCATCCCTGAAGAGCGAAAGGCGTCCCGTATGATACGCATAGAGAAGCGCCTCGCCAAAGGGACGCTTGCGCTCCCCGGCGAGATAGTGGCGCAATGCCGAGAGAAGCGCGCCGCTCATCAGATTTGAAGCTTCGCGGTAGGAAAAAGACCCCGTCATAATGAGCTCGAAGGCGACCGCCGCATCGGAGAACCAGCGATCGGCGGCCGCAAGATAGATCTTCTGCCCTTCGATGATCACTGGCGGCAGGTGGCGTTGATCGCACCACTCCATGAGAGCAAGAGCCTTGTTCTCGATAAAAGGCTGGAAAAGGTCTTCCTTGTAAGGAGCCAACAATCCATCGCGTTCGTCGAAAACGAGACACCGCGGATCCTTGCCGGAGACAGGCGATCCGGTCGAACGGCTCGTCCGGTACCATCGGTGGATGTCGTCCGTTTCGACGAACTCGATGCGAGGAGAAAGCGGAAGCCGCTCCAAAAGAAGGCGGGCCACGATCCTCGAAACGGCGGCGAGCATCTCCTTTTCCTCGCGAGCGTTGCCTGATTTCGGCAGGGGGACCAAGCGCGAGAAGCGCTTCTCATATATCTCCGCCGAAGGGAGATAATCACCGCTACCACCGGTGAAAAAAGCGTAGAAATCAAGATAGGCGAGAAGGTCCCCTTCCCTCCAGAGCAGGTAAAAGTGTTTGAGGAGCGCATCGGTGTGAGGATCGACGCTCTGAGGGAGGCCGCCGCTTGAGAAGAAGAGCGCCAAGGAGCGATAAAGCAGCCACGCGTCGCGTCGTAGGTCGCTGTTGTCGGACGCATAGAGCGCCGCCACTTGATCGAGAATGAAGAAGAAACGATGAGAAACCTCCTCGTCGCCCTGAAGACCATCCTTTCCGTAAAGGTCCATCTCGGGAGGTATGTTCTTGATGCCGCCTATGACCACGAACGCCAACTCGTCGCGAAGCTGATGGGCCGGAGCCAAAGACACGCTGCTATTGACCAGTCTGACGAGCGTGAGGAGCGCCGGCAGGAAACGTTGGGTGCGCAGGTAGTACCAATAGCGGTACTGATCGGCGGCCATCGTATCGGGGAAACGCGCAAGATAGGCGTGAAGGCTATCGGGATCGGAAGAAAGATCCTCAGCCGTATCGAGAGAGAAACAGCCGGGCGTTTCAATGAAGTGAACACCGGACGGGAGAAGAAGAGAAGCGGCGCAGTGCGGCGGCGCCTCCTCTGCGGCTGCGACGGCTCCACAGAAAAGAAGCGTCACACAGCACAGATATCGTAAAAAGATTTTCGCCGACGAAGACACGGTGATCCTCTTCATCCGCTTTTGCATCTTATATGTCAAGACACCGGGAGTCAATGGCAAAAAAAAGGCCGGGACGCGCCCGGCCTTGCAGCAGAGGAAGCGTATCGTCTTAGAACTTCTTCGGACGAGCGATATTGACCTTGATGCGGCGGCCGTCCACCTCTTTGTCATTGAGGCTTTGGATAGCGCGCTCGGCGGCTTCAGCGTCGGCCATCTCGACAACACCGACGCCTTGGGCACGTCCGGTCTCCCGGTCGGTCAC
>CAYNMQ010000208.1:0-3606 GCA_964398245.1 uncultured Spirochaetales bacterium
AACTTCTCGACGGGGAGGGGCGGGCCCCTCGCGTAGACGGGGAAGACGATGCGGTCGGCGTCGTGATCGAGCGATTTGTAGCCGCGGTCGCGCCGGCGGCCCATGTGGATGAGTTCGGCGCCGCCGAGCGCTTCGGCGGCCCGTTTCGCGGCGTGCAGGCTGTTGCCGGTGCCGCTGTAGTAGAAGATGATGTTGGCCAAGGGATGCTCCTTACTATTTCAGTCCGTAATACACCTGCATCGTTGTCTGCGTGACTTTGAGACTCTCCTTCTCGCGCCTGCCGTAGAGCGAGGTGAGGATCACCTTGAGTTTCAGGGGATCGCTCCCCGTATCGAAGGTCACCTCGGCAAGCGGCACATCGTAGAGGTGGTTTTCCGTCCGGCGTTTGTCGAAAAGAGGTTGTATGATGGTCCCGATCATCTGATCGAACAGCATCGTCTCCTTTTTGCTCACCCTCAGGCGCGTGCACTCGTCTGCCAGTTCGAAGACGAGCCCGTCGGCGGTCGTCACCAGCGCGGGTTCCTGTTTGCCCTCCTTCCAAGGGCCGGGGCAGGCGAGGTGGACCACCCCCACGAATCCCTCGATCGGCAGGACGCCGCTCGCTCGGCCGATGTTGACCGAGAAGTAGTCGCCCTGATCTTCCTGTTCGTAGTCATAGACATACCGCACGCCGATCTTGTCGAGTATCTTCTTGGTGTCGGAGGCGTCGGAGTAGTGAGGGTAGATCAGCAGGTCGCGGTCGGCTGCTGGCTTCAGCGTTATGTCGGGGGGTATCAGGTCGCTCAGCCGGCCGAGCCACCCGTGCGTTTCGAGGTACATGAGGACCGACGAGAGTTTCTTACGGTCGGCAAATGGCATTTCGCCTTTGAGCGCCGTTATCTTGCCGTCGGCGAGGAGGCTATAGGTGGTGAGAAGTTCCATCAATTCGCCGCGCTGGGAGCGGAAGGAGACCTCGAAGGCGCCCCACGGGCCGAACGATATGGCGACCGCCGCCACGGCGAGCGTCGTCGGAATGACGAGGATGTTCTTCGCCTTCGTGAAGATGAAGTAGATGACCCACGCCGACAGGAGCGCCGCCAGCACGATGAGGATGTAGCGCCGTTCGGTGATGCCGTAGGCCCCGGTCCGTTGGGCGATGGCGTACCAGAGAAGGAACAGAAGCGGTAGGAGTGCCCGCCACAGCCACTTGGTGAAGCGCGGGGCGATGCCGCTGCCGAGCCGCGCCTCTTCGAGCACCGCGATGTAGGTCAGGATGCCGGCTGCCGAAAAGGAGAGGACGAGGTAACTCACCCAACCCTTCGGTAATTCGGAAAGGATGAGCACCTTGGTGAAGTAGAGGTAGAGGATGATGAGATAGAACGAGACGACGGGGATGAGAACGAACTTGCCGATCGCGCCGGCCACTTTTTCGTTCACCGGCATCGTGTCGAGTTTGTCAATGGACGGGATATAGGCGAGGGTGACCCACGGGAAGACGATACCGGTGCTGGCGATGAAAAGGGAAGAGATGACCTTCCACGAATCGTGCCAGTCGGGGAGGAAGAGCGCCTGGATCGCCGTTACCGCGAAGGAAAGTCCGGCAAAGAGGATCATCGCGACGAGGTATCCCCACGCGGCGCGGCCGAGAAGGCCGAGTATGAAACGGCGGGCGGCGTCGGTGCCGTAACCGAGCGAGAGCGGTATGAAGAAGAGCGATCCCACGGAAGCGATGCAGTAGAGCAGGTAGCGGACGATGTCGGTCGTCGTAAAGTGTGGGGGCATCAGCGCGTAGTAGAGGATGAAAAGCCCGAGCGTTCCCAGTTTCAGGGCGCAGGCGGGGATGGTCTTGAGCGCAAAGCGTTCGGCGAGGAGGTGGGCGGTGGCGAGCGCCGGTACCGAAAGATAGAGCGCGAGGAGCATGTTCTTGAGTATCCAGACCATACCGCTGTCGCTGCGCTCGTGATAGACGAGAAAGATGCCGATGGCCGACGCGATGATCGCCACGATGACCGGCAGGCGGAACCGCTTGAAGGCGGCGTCGGCCAGATCGGGAACATTCTGGAACATGGTGCGGAAAAACTTCATGATCGTTGCCCTCCCGTTCTATTTCTTGAGCGCTTCGCCGGTCATCGGGACGAACCGGACGGGGAAGATGACCTGCCGGTTGAAGGCGCCTTTCGCTTTCTCGATGACGACGAGTTCCTGATAGCCGTCGGGTTCGCCTTGGGGGAAGACGAGGCGGCCTCCTTCTTTGAGTTGCTCGAGGAGCGGCGCGGGTGGTTTGGCGACCGCCGCGGTGATGATGATGGCGTCGAAGGGCGCCTGTTCCGGCCAGCCGCGGTAGCCGTCGCCGTGGCGAACGAAGATGTTGGCGTAGCCGAGTTGTTTGAGGCGGACATCGGCCTCCTCGGCGAGTTCCTTCACGATCTCGATGGTGTAGACCTGAGAGACGATCTCGGCGAGGACCGCCGCTTGGTAACCGGAACCGGTACCGACTTCGAGGACGCGGTGGTGTTTCTCCGGTTTCGCGAGTTCGGTCATGATGGCGACGATATAGGGTTGGGAGATGGTCTGTCCCTTGCCGATGGGGAGCGGGCCGTCGTCGTAGGAGCGGGAACGCCACGCTTCGGGAACGAACTGTTCGCGGGGGACCTTGCGCATGGCGGCGAGAACGGCGGGATGGCGGACGCCGCGAGAGGCGATCTGTTCTTCCACCATGAGGATGCGTTCTTTCTCGTACATCGTTCGCGCCTCTTTCTGCTGGATGTCGGCAGGCGGCCGCGAAGCGGCGAAGAGAAGGAGGAACGCTACCCCGGCGAGCGATGAGCCGAGCAGGATGCCTCCGGTCCGCCGGTTCATGCCGTCAGAGCAGTTTCCCGCCGTCCGCCTTGAAATGGCGCCGTACAAGCGGGACGGCGAAAAGGATCGTGGATCCGGCTATGTAGATGACGCCGAAGGCGACCGGGAAGCACCACCATTTGCCGCGCGAGATAAGGTTGCTGCCGTTCAAAATGAAGACGAGTCCGGCGAGACCGCCGAGGATGCCGAGTCCCCAGCGCGCCCAGTCATGCCCGAGCCACACGAAGACGCACAGGAAAAGGATGAGGATCGCTTTGAAGATCTGTTGGCCCATGTTCTCGGTGCCTTGTCCGAGGTAGGATTAGATGAAGATGTTGAAGAGGGCGATGAACGCGAATACGCCGACGATGGTGTACACAAAGATCCGCGCTTTCCGTTCTTCGTTGTTCATGGATTCCTCCCGTTAAAGTGAGCGCTCGATGATAACATCCCCGTCGGAGATGTCAAAAGTTCTCGCGAGTTCCCGCGTGGTCGCCCCGGACTGATGTGGTCGCCGTGTCTTCCGTGCGCTACTGCTTCGCCATTACCCGTTTGATCTTTATCCGGCAGTTCTCATAGTCGCCGACGGTCTGGTCGGGATGGTTCGGGTCATCGGCGTTCATCGCTTTGATGGCGTCGCAGTCGCCTTCGAACTTGACGGTCGCCGACATTGTCATGGATGCCGCGGTGGTGCTCGAGAAAATGGCGTAGGTGGTGGGGATGTCGAGATACGCCGTGCAGGTGGCGGCGTTGAAGGAACGGAAACTTCCCGACGGTTCGGCGTCGTTC
>CAYNMQ010000209.1:0-3604 GCA_964398245.1 uncultured Spirochaetales bacterium
CATGCCCGGCACGCCCCCCCCGCCCCCGCTGCGCCCCCGCCCGGACGGGGCCGCCGCTCGGCGACCATACAGACCACCTGCGGCGTACCGACCTTTGCAACCGGCTCATGGAGTTCCTTGAACTTGAGAACTCCTGTCGCGAACTGCGCCGAAGGGGTCGCGCTTTTCTTTATCTCGACCGGCCAGACCACCCCGTCCTTTTCGATGATGAGATCTATCTCCAACTGGTCGTGCGAACGCCAGAACGACAATGCCACATTGACATTGCGCGAGGAGAGAATTTTGTAAGTCTCGGTGATGATAAAACCCTCGAAGAAAGCGCCGCCCATGGCGCCGGCGAACAGCGACCCGGGGTCGGCCTGTCGAGTCAGATAGGCAACCGGTGCCGGATCAAGGAAATAGAACTTGGGCGACTTGATAAGTCGTTTACTAAGGTTCCGATGATACGGCTTCAAGAAAAGAACGAGGAAGGACGCTTCCAGTATCGCCAGCCACCGCTTGCAGGTCGGCTGTGATATGCCGCACGCAGTCGCGAGCCTTGCGATGTTCAGTTCCTGTCCGTGTGCGGCGGCGGCGAAACCGAGAAAAGTCTGGAAGAGGCCGATGTCCTGCACCGCCGTTATCTCCCGTATGTCCCGCTCGATATAGGTGCGGATATAGGAGGAGAGCCAGAATTCTCGCTTTTCGGGGGCTAGTGCCGGTTCCGGATAGCCGCCGCGCCACAGATGTTCCTCGATCGAGAGGTCGCCTATCTCGGCCATTTCGAGCACATGGAAGGGCACCAGGTCAAGTATCGCCACCCGTCCGGCGCGCGATTCACTGACCCGCGTCATTGTCTGGAACTGTTGGGAACCGGTCATGAGGTATCTGCCGTATCGCTCCCTGTCGCGGTCTATCCTTATTTTAAGATAGGGAAAAAGATCAGGAACATATTGCACCTCGTCAAGGATGATCATGCGCTCCGCGAAGCGGTTAAGGAAACCGTTCGGGTCCTCTTGGGCGAACTGTCGTTCGATCGGGTCATCGAACGAAAGATAGGCCGCATCGGGGAATTCATGTCGGAGAAAGGTAGATTTGCCCGCCTGTCGCGGCCCGGTCAGAAGCACCGCCGGGAACTGGCTCGACGCCCGCCGCATCGCATCGGAAAGGGCTCTTTGTACATACATGTCCTCCTCCTCCGGCAAACAGTTCTGACCAAAATAACATCTGATATTATTTTTGTCAACATATTTTTATTACTGTGGTTATCGTTTATAACCGACGAATTTTTGGGTAGAGATGCGACTCCGATGGCCTTCCCGCCAAAGATAGAAGACCGTTCCGTCGTCGCTCTCTTCCATCGCCGCCACATCGAGCGTCGCGGCGAGCACGATGAAAAGCAGGGTTCTCATGCGGACCATCCTAGAGCGACATCGTTCCCTCGTCAAGCGGGAGTTTTTGGTTTAGTGAAACTACGACGGGCAGGCGACTCGCCGCTTTCGGCGACCGGCCGGCGCCGTTTCCACAAAGCAGGGCAAGGACGGAATCACGCCGCCGGTACCACCTCTCCGTCGAACCGCGTATAGAGCGGCATGAAGAGGATGTTCCCGTCGCGCCGCTTCCCGATCGCGGCGGGCGAAAAGGCGATACCGAGCGGAGAATTCGGGTGCTCGGCAAGGAATTGGTGCAGGCTCTTGAGGCGCCCCGCTGCGCCGCTTTTGACCTCCACCGGATAGATGACACCCTTGCGGACGATGAGATAATCCACCTCGGCGTTGCCCCGCTTTTCGGCACGCGACCAGTAATAGAGCGACCCGTTCTCGGTGCCGCCCGCCGCGAGCAGTTCCTGTCCGACGAACTGTTCGGCGATCGCTCCCTGATGCAGGGCGCCGATATCGCGGGCGGCGAGCATCTCCTTCGCCGTCGCTCCGCGCAGATACTGCATGAGGCCGACATCGAGGAAGAGCGGTTTGAACCGCTTCCCGGAAACGGCGCCGCCGAGCGGCAGAGCGTGGGCATCGGCAGCGCGGATCGGGTGGAAGAGCAGAGCGCGGGAGAGCGCCTGCACCGACGATTTGGTCTTTTCGATGTGCCGGTCGCGGTCGAGGTGGGTGAAGCGCACCTGCCCGCCTACGCTCCGCGGCAATTGATGGAAGACCTGTTCAAGACTGCCGGGATCGGCGCGGACATGGTACTTCACCAACGACTGGGAAAGCGACACCGCGAGTTCGTCGTGCACCTCGGTCGCCGCCTCGAACGAGTTACTTTCGAGGAACCGCTTCACCGCCTCGGGCATCCCGCCGACGAGGAGATACTTCTTCAGTTCCTCCACTATCTTCTCGTGGAGGGCGGCGTTCCCTTCATACGGTTCGTCGAGCCTCGGCAGGGCGCGGGCAAGGAGTTCGAGTCCCGCGGCGACGAGGAACTCGTAAAAGGTCATGGGGAACATCCTCGCGAACGAGACGCGCCCCACCGGGAACGATATGTCACCGAGCGCGAACTCGAGCGCCGATCCCGCCGCGATGACCGGGATGTCGGGTCGCTCTTCGTAGAGGTAGCGAAGCGCGGTGATGGCGCGGGGCGCCGCCTGTATCTCGTCTATGAACAGAAGCGTCTCTCCGTCCGAAAGGGGCACACCGGCAAACGCCTCGATCTGGCGAATAAGGCCGTCGGCGGCGAGTGAGCCGTCGAAGAGGGAACGGAGCGAAAGGTCGCGTTCGAGGTCGAGATGGGCGAGTCGAGCGAAGTGTTCGCGGCCGAACTGCCGGATGGTGTAGGTTTTGCCGACTTGGCGCGCTCCGCGGACGATGAGCGGCTTGCGCGGAGAACTCTTTTTCCATTCAAGTAGTTGCGTTTCTATGGCGCGTTTCATGACCGGTCTCCGGCGACATATTATGATTGAATAATTACGGATTTTTGTAAAAAGTCAACCCTACTTTTCATTTTTTGTGAAATTTTTCGACCATTATGGGCGTTCCTCAACTATACGAAAAAGGCCGTGACCCCGGTTTCTGACATCCCAACCTTCTCCAGCGAACACCCTCATCCCAACCTTCTCCCTCCACAGGGAGAAGGAGTAGGATTTCCTCTCCCTGTCGAGGGAGAGGGCTAGGGTGAGGGTTCCTCAACCCACCTCTCAAGTTCCGCCAACACCCCCGTAAGGTTCTTCAACACCTCATTGTTCGGAAACCTCACGGTGCGAATACCCATAGCGGCCATATACTCGGCACGCAGCCGGTCATACGCAGATCCCTCTTCGGAATAATGTTGCCCGCCATCCAGTTCAACGACCAACCGGAGTGCGGGACAATAAAAATCGGCGATATATTCGCCGATGCCATACTGGCGACGGAACTTCAACCCATGAAATTGCCGATTTCTCAACTTGCTCCACAACACCCGTTCTGCTTCGGTCATCTCTTTCCGAAGAAGATGGCGTTTTTCTTTTGTGCTCGGCTTAGAGAAGAATTCCTTTCCCATAGAATGAATCACCCATTGTCTCAGGGTTTGGACGATAATACGAAATATGGAAAGGTCAAAGAAACACCCTTAGCCCTGACTTTCCACTGTACACCCTCATCCCAACCTTCTCCCTCCACAGGGAGAAGGAGTAGGATTTCCTCTC
>CAYNMQ010000210.1:0-455 GCA_964398245.1 uncultured Spirochaetales bacterium
GAGTTCGCCGTAGGTCCAACTGCCCCAGACCGACAGCGCGGTGCGCCGGAAGATGTCGTGCGGGGTGTCCACCGCCAGCCGCAGTTCGGCGAGCACCTGATGTGACGGGGTGAATTCGATATACTTTCCTTTGTTCACCTGCTCTTGGGGCGAATGGTCCTAGTGCCGGGCGTGGACGAACGAGTGGGTGACCGTCCCGGACAGGTCGACCATCCCGGCGAGTGTCTTGGCCCCGGCGGTGATGACGGTATCGACCCCCTGCGAGACCATTTTCTGGATGTTCACCGGCGGGTCGTCGCGGCTGATCTTGGCGATGCGGTCATCCAGCAGAGAGATGAAGGAGTCGCTGCGGATGGTGATCGCTGGGGCGCGGTAATCGTCGTCGCTCCCGGCGTGTGGAGCGCCACGCCCGAGGAGCTCGACACGCCGCTCGCCGAGGACCCCGAGGCGCTCGC
>CAYNMQ010000210.1:465-3602 GCA_964398245.1 uncultured Spirochaetales bacterium
GCAAAAGACCTCGAACCCGGCGTTGGCGGTGTAGGCCCGCTCCGGTCTGAGTCCCTTGTCGAATTCCGCCGAGGCGACCTTGGCGTACTCGCCGAGGTTGGGGAACCGCGCCCGCACCGATGCGGCGCCGCGCAGGAGCAGGAGATCCTTTACCGCGTCGTAGGTGAATCCGATGGCCGGGTTGAACGCGTCGCGGGTGCCGAGGATGATGGGATCGGGCTTCACGATATAGGCCGCCCCGTACACCTCGCCTTCACGGACACGGAAATAATCGATGACCTGCGCGTCGTAGGATACCCCGGCGGTGATCCGGAGGTCGCCCGCCCGCAGTTCGTGTTCCCCGGCAAGATAGAGCGTGTGCGCTCCGATCCGGGTGTTCGGGTAGGGATCGGTGCCGCCGGCGGTCGCCGTTATGATCGGCGAAAGGGTCGCCGAGAGTGCTCCTTCATCGGCGGCGAAGGTGTCGTAGCGGTAGTGAAGAGCGAAGTTCATCCGGTAATCCTTGGTGAACCGGTAGGTGGGGAGAAGCCGGAAGCCGAGACTGCCGTAGTCCTTGATGTCGCGGAACGGTTCATAGAGCGTCGGATCATTTTTATCGGTGAACCGTAGCGTCATGTCCTTGGGGTAGCGGTGGTCGGTGGTCGCGTACCCCTCCTGTTCTGCGTGATTGTGGAAATACCACAGGTTCGCCTTGAGTGAAAGATCGCCCCACCGGGCATCGAGGTAGGGCGAAACGGTCACGCGGTAGAGGAGGGGATAGACGAAGGCGCGGTTGCGCAGAGCGAAGTCCTTGAGATGGGTTATGTCGTCGGTGAACCACGGGCGGGCATTAGATGACCATTTTTCGCGGGCGACATTGTAGTCGCTCGAACAGGTCGATTGGTAGGTGTTGGTCCGTCCCGAATAGAGGAAAAGACTGGAGGAAAGGCCGATCTCCACTTCGGGTGTTATCCGCCAGCCACCCTTGAGGCCGAGCGTCCCTTTGCGGTGGTGTTCGTGGTCCCATTTTCCGTCGTCGAAGATATACTGATCTTTGGCGGGGATGGTCACCTCATCGTAGGTCAGGCCGAAGCGGTCGTAGCGGATGAGTTTATTGAACCACTGGAGTCGTTTTTGCGGGGTGAGCGCCGCCGAAGGGGTAAAGCCGCCGTATTCGTCGTAGGTCCCGGTGATCCAGTAGTAGAACTCGTCGATGGCGTTGCCATGGGCGACCGACACCGATGCGCTGTCGGGAGCACCGTACTCGACCTTCGCGTCGACGAAGGGTTTGTCCGGCTTGCGGGTGACCACATTGACCGTGCCGACGGCGCCGTCGGTACCGTACAGCACCGAGGAAACGCCGCGGTTCACGACGATCTTTGCGATATTGCGGACCGGTATCGAGGAGAGATCGATATCGGTCGAATAGACATCGTTCATCGGAACGCCGTCGACGAGGATCATCACTTTGTCCTGTTCGTAGCCCCGGAGCCGGATGCGGGCGAACCCCTTGGTGTGGCGCTGTGTCTGGACGCCGGGGACCAGTTCCAGCGCCGCGTCGAGCGTCTTGACGCCCCGTTCCTCGAGTTGTTCTCCGGTGATGACGGTGGTGGTCCCCGCCTGTTCTATGTTCGCGATCCGCTCGCCGGTGACGACCACCTCCCCCATGGTGAAGGTGTTGTCCCCGGTCTGCGTCATAGCGGTCTCATCAGGGGGGGTGGCGGGCGTTTCACCGGCGGAGAGTATCGCCGTGGCGAGTAGTAGCGTCCCGAACATCCGGCTGTCACCTAAAAACAGGCTTCGAGCGGTTCGGTCGAACCGAGGCCGGTAAAGTCGGCCGGTTCATAGGCACACTGGTAGTCGACCATCCAGGTGCAGTATTCCTCGGCGACCGCGCGGCGGGTCTTGCCGGTGCCCTGTCCGACGGTGTCGCTGTTCTCGACGACGGTGCCCGGCTCGCAGATGTCGTTACAGGAAGCGGCGCAGGGCCAGTCGGTCTCTTTCGGTTCGAAATCGGCACAGGAGGCGAGTCCCGCGACGCAGGCGGTGCAGGCGTCGGCCTGATCGGTCTTAAGTCCGTCGCACCGGAACCATTCCTTCACGATCTCGACACAGCAGGCGATCGCGGCGAGCACCTCCTCTTCGTCGGGTATCTCGACCATATCGTTATCGGGAACGGAGGCCTCATCGTCGGTGACGATCTCATCAGTGGCGATGTCATCAGTGGCGATGTCATCGGTGGGTGGCTCATCCTCGTCGGTCAGGATGACGGTATCTTCATCGGCGTTGGTCGTGTCCTCGTCGGTCGGGAGGGGAGCATCATCGACCGTCACGGTGTCGTCGATCGCGGCGATGGTGTCGTCGACCGTCCCCGCATGGTCGGTCGGTGTCAGATCGTCGGGAATGTTCTCGTTGTCGCTGTCGGCGTTGTCGGAAGAACAGGCGGCGATCAAGAATATCGCGCAGACGAGAAGCAGTGTCTTTTTGCCCATGGTCATCTCCTTATGTTCCCTGATCATTCGGTCAGTCCGGCTCCGAAATTATCGAACAACGCCTTATGCGAGGCGCTGTTGTTATGGGCGTAGACCCAACCGGCGTACTTGTAGCCGATCCCGGTGTAGGTCTCGTCGGCCGTGGCCGAGGTGACGGTGCCATCGGTGTATTTCGTCTTGTCACGGGCATCGGCGTCGGAAAGCTGAGCCCCCTTCTTGTAATAAACGGCCCATTTGCCGCCGTTCTTGAGTTCGACATAGACATTCACGCCGCCATCGTTGTTGTCGTAGACATAGCCGGCGTTGGCCAGTTCGACCGAGGTGCCGGGGAGGGTGTTATCGACATCGGTGATGCCTGCGTCGAAACGGAAGATGACCAGAGAGCCGTCGCCCTTGAACCCGACGGCGTAGCCTTTCGTCGTGTTGTCGTTAAAATCCCCGCTGTCGGCCGCGAGCACCATCGCCATGGAGAAGTTGTCGACCGACCAGCCGGTGACATTTCCGGTCCGGTTCATCTTGAGCCAGCCGAACCACTCGTTCCCCCTCGTTTTGTCGAGCGTCCAGTCGGCTATCGACTGCGTGAGGTCGTAGGAGGCATAACTGTGATCGGGCGCCGAATCGCTGTTCGCGCGACCTTCATAGTTGCCCGCGTTGACCCCCCATGTG
>CAYNMQ010000211.1:0-3164 GCA_964398245.1 uncultured Spirochaetales bacterium
GAAATCAATTTACCCTCTGTTTTTTCAGTTGCTTTTGCGGTTTCTCTTTCTATAATAAATCCGACAAGGAGAAGTAACGATAACAAATAGGGCGCATAGAGCCGGAGGAGGTTCCGATGAGAAAAGAATCTTTGCTCGTGGTGGGAATGGTGGTGGTAGGCCTCTTTTTCTCGGTGTTGTCATCGTGCGGCGACGATCCGTCCGATCCGTGGGGGAACGACGATGTTGCGGCCGGTGACGACGACGAGGGGAGCGTCACCGACGACGGCGGCGGGTTGCCGCTCGACGGCGAAACGATAAAGGAGGGGGATGTTCCCCCGAGCGACCTCGATAACGCCTATCCTCCCGATACCGACAATCCCTCCCAGTGGAACGAGGAGGATGCCGACGGTGACGGGATAAAGAACGGCGACGAGGGAACCGGCGACACCGACGGCGACGGCACGCCAGACTACCTCGATGCCGACAGCGACGGCGATGGCATCCCCGACAGTGTCGAGGCGCCGAACGGGATACCGGTGGATACCGACAAGGATGGTACGCCCGATTTTAAGGACACCGACAGTGACAACGACGGGATACCGGACGGCGTCGAGGGTACCGGCGACGCCGATGGCGATGGCACCGCGAACTACCGTGATACCGATGCCGACGGCGATACCCTGCCCGACAGCATCGAGTGTGCCTCCCAACCCTGCGTCGACAGCGACACCGACGGGACGCCCGACTTCCTCGATCCTGACAGCGACGGCGACGGAGTGCCCGACATCGTCGAGGGGAACAAGGACATGGACAGTGACGGCAAGCCGGCCTATCTCGACGATGACTCCGACGGCGATGGCATTCCCGACAGCGAGGAGTGTCCCGCTCAACCGTGCGCCGACACCGATGGCGACGGTTACCCTGACTTCAAGGACCGCGACTCGGACAACGACGGCCTTTCAGACGCGACCGAACTCGGGATCGGCACCGACCCCCACAATGCCGACAGCGACGGCGACGGGGTGGACGACAATACCGAGCACGCCTTCGGAAGTGATCCGAATGATCCCAACAGCAGTATCCCCGCGAACGCTTACTACTACATCCTTCCCTACAACTCCGCTCCGGTGCAGGACACGCTCGACTTCTCGACGAACATCCAGAAGGCCGATGTCATGATCATGGTGGATCTTTCCGGCTCGATGACCGGGGAGCATGATAATCTCAAGCAAGGGATCAACTCCGTCATTATCAGCGGGGTCAAAGCAAAGATTCCTGATGTGGCGTTTGGCCTCGCCAAGTTTGGAACACTCGAGGACACTCCCTATCAGTTAACGCAGGGGATCACCACCGATGCGGCTGCGGTACAGACAGCGGTCAATACGATCACCGATGTCGGCGGTTCCTCTGAAGCAGCATACGAGGCGCTCTATCAGGCGGTGACCGGTGCCGGGGTGACCTATGACTGCGGCGGCGGCGGCTGCAACAATGTCCACATCATGGCATCGACCTCGATCCCGCCCAGTAGTCCCGGATGGCGTTCCGAGGCGCTTCCTATCATCATCATGTGCACCGACGAGGAACTGCAGGACTATGCGAGCAGTTGTGGCACCCATTCGAAGAACGATGCGCTCAATGCCATGAAGTCGAACAATGTCAAGTTCATCGGCATCGACTCGGGTGGCGGCGTAGTGATGAACGGGTTCAAGGAGATATCGAACGCCACCGGATCGGTGGACGGCAGCGGCAATCCGTTCAACTATCAGATAAACTCCGATGGGACCGGGTTGGCTCAACAGGGGGTGGATGCGGTCGTAGCGCTCTCGTAGGGGATCCAGATAGATGTGAACACGGTGGTCAAATCGGTGCCGAACGACGAGTCGGTGGATACCTCCCAGTTCGTCAAGGCGGTCGTTCCCAACAGCGCCGACCCGGTTGACGGATACGCTTCGAAAGACCAGACCACATTCTACAAGGTAAAGCCGGGAACAAAGGTCACCTTCGATGTCACCTTCCAGAACGATGTCTACGACAACCAGACGACCGAGACGAAACTTTTCATCGCGAACATCAATGTCATGGGAGCCGGGACGCTGCTCGATACGCGGCAGGTATTCATACTGGTACCCGGCGTCGGCGACTCGGGCGGTGAGCGGTAAGAACAATGGGGTTGGTTGAGAAAAACTATCTTTAGATGAGGTATCAGATGGTCCGCTTTCTCATCATGCTTCTCTTCATGGTTTTTGCGGGGATACTGGCTGTTTCCTGCGGCGAAGAGAAAAAACCGGTCACCGACCACGAGGTCGTTGCCGATCTTGACGAGGCGGAAGACACGGACGGCTCGTTCGACGCCGAGCCGGGACTTCCCGAAAAGGATACCCTGCCCCCCAAGGACGAAGAGACGGTGCCGGATGGCGACATGATGGACGGCGATAGCGACGCGACCGATGTTGACCCGCTCTGGGCAGAGGGAGACGACGACGGCGACGGAATAAAGAACGGCGTCGAATGTCCCCAGCAACCCTGCCGCGATACCGACGGCGACGGGACACCCGACTACCTCGACGACGACAGCGACGGCGATGGTCTTCCCGACAATGTCGAAGCGCCGGGCGGAGTAACGGTCGACACCGACAAGGACGGCACCCCCGATTACCGCGACACCGACAGCGACGACGACGGCATCCCGGATGGTGTCGAAGGCACCGACGATACCGATGGCGATGGCACCAAGAACTACCGCGACACCGACAGCGACGGCGACGGGATCCTCGACATCGACGAATATCCCGACCAGCCGTGTGTCGACAGCGATAGTGACGATACTCCCGATTATCTCGACACCGACAGCGACGACGATGGTATCCTCGACATCTACGAAACGGCCGCCGACTTCGACGGAGACGATACTCCCAACTATCTCGATGACGACAGCGACGATGACGGCATCCCCGATGCGGTAGAAAAGGGCACCGGCGACGAGCCGGCCGACAGCGACGGCGATCAACTCTACGATTTTGCCGACGGCGATTCGGACAACGACGGCCTTTCGGACAAGATAGAACACGAGATAGGCACCGATCCGACCAAGGAGGACACCGACGGCGACGAGGTGGACGACAACACCGAGTATGTCCTCGGCTACGATCCGCTCGACAAGAATTCAACGATACCGGAGGATT
>CAYNMQ010000211.1:3195-3595 GCA_964398245.1 uncultured Spirochaetales bacterium
AGGTGCGCGAACTCATCTTCTCGACCGACATCCGCACCGCCGACATCGCGATCATGGTCGACCTTTCGAACTCGATGAGCGGGGAGCATGCCAACCTCAAGACCTCCATCAACGACATCATCATCACCCAGATCGGGGCCGCGATCAGCGACTCGTTCTTCGGCCTCGTAAAGTTCGGGCCCATCAACATGAATGCCTCAAGTCCGACGGAAAAGGGGGCGAATGTCTATATCCCGGCGCAGGCGGTCACCAATGACGCCGGCCTCGTCGAGACGGCGGTCAACGCGATCGCCGTGACGCCGGGGACCTACGAGTACATCACCGAGGCGCTTTACCAGACGGTCACCGGCGCCGGCACCTACCAGCGCATCTGTCATCCGGTGAATAGTTGCGGCACCGC
>CAYNMQ010000212.1:0-3582 GCA_964398245.1 uncultured Spirochaetales bacterium
AGGTCCTCGGAAGGCAGAAGATTTCTTATTTCCCTGAAAACGGTACGTCCGCCAATGCCCGAATCAAACACCCCGATCGGTTTTTTCGCCAAGGCCATCGCGAACTCCCTTTCGTCACCTTCCGCTTTCTTCTAACCGAGCAGGGAAAACTGACACGAAAAAGATCCGGTTCTTCTTCAGAACCCGAAAGAGTACTTAAGATACGGCATGATGGTAACGCCGAAGCCGTCGAAATTCACGATGTAGTCGAATTTCGCCGCGAGCCCCAAGGAGAAATGCCGCGCATAGGTGTAATATTCGGCATCCGCCCCCATGCCGATCATGATGAAAAGATCGTTCTCCTTATTGCTGGAATCCTTTGCCTTCGCGGCCAGCATGAAGTCGGCACCGAGATTAAGGCCTATCTCCCAGCGGTTGTTGATACAGTAGGTGGGGGAAAGGGATATCCCGACCAACACCGGCGCATAGTCTTCAAGCCACGGGGAGACCGACTTTGAGGAATCGGTATTGAGTTGCAAGAGCCCGAAGTCGGCGTTGATTCCCAACGAGAAGACACTGACGATCTGAATATCGTATCCGAACCCGAGCTTCACGACAGACCCGACCGCGTCGGAATACTTAGCCGCATCGCCTATCATAAAAAAGGGACCGCCGGAAATGGCGGAGTTGAATCCCTTCAAAACGGGGGCAAGATCGTTACCGGAAGCATCTCCTACCGCCTGCTCTTCGGCGGAAAGAAGCGACACGGCGAGAAGCATCAGTGCCGCTGTCATGATTCTCATTTTCATAGCCGCGTTCCTCCTCTCTTACCCTTCCGAATGTTTGAACACGAAGGGGTAGTTGACGATGACGATGCCGCCGCCCTTCGGTTGCGGGAACCTTATCTTTTTTATCTGATCGGCCACGCAACTCTCGACAGTCTCGTTCCCCATCGTCGAGCGCTGGACCTTCGAACTCGACACCTGACCGGTCTTCGCGATGATGAAGTTGATGACGATCTTTCCGAAGAGTTTGGGATCCTTGTTAAGCTCCTTTTCATAGCACCAGCGTATCTTGGCGAGATTCCGCTTGATGTAGGCATCAATGACCGCTCTATCCAGAGCGCCCATGATGACCGCCTGACCGCCGCCCGCGGGGATGTCGGCACGACCCTTGCCGCCGATACGGCCTGCCGCCATGCCGGAGCCCATGCCGCCCATGCCGCCGCCGCCCCTCCCGCGGGTGCCGAGACCGCCAATGCCGAGGGCGTTGCCGCCGCCGCCGGTTCCGAATCCCCTCGTGCCGAGACCGCCGGATCCGAACTGATCAACACCGCTGATGCCGGTGACCGACCCGAGCGTCTTTTCCATGCCGGCGCCGAGACCGCCGCCGCCGAATACGCGATCGAAGCTTGCCGCACCGGCAGAGAGAGCACCCATGATGCCGGAACTCTGAGCGACCTTTTCGTCGAGGCCGCGACGAGCGGAACCCTGCGCGTTTGCCACGCGGCTCTTTTTGTCGCCCACGCGTCCTTCTTCGCCCAGCGACTTGCGCTGTTGGGTCGCCTCGACAAGTCCCTCTTTCGGCTTCTCCAATTTCACTTTCTTTTCCTTCTCTATATCCTCCACCTGCACATCGTCCTGATTGGAGACGATCATATTGGCGAACCGGTTGTCTATCTCGAAGATGTCTACCTCTATCGGCGGGGTCTCGGTGATGAGATTCATGATGAAAAGACCGATGATGAATGTGATCAGCAAGACAAGGAACGGAGCCATTTCGCGATTCTCGATAAGGCCCGCCGGTTTCAGTTTCTCGTGCGGGCTCTTGAGAACGACGATAGACATGTCGTCGAATTCGAGAACAAGGAAGTTGTCGTTCCCGATCTCATAGCTTCTCTTACCGGAAAGGGTGGCAAGGTCTTTCTTTTCCCTCTTCTCGACGACATACCCCTTGAAGTCATCCTTCAGGTTCACTATGACCTGGTCGCCGGTCAAGCTCACCAACTCGAAGGTGTCCTCAGGAACGAACTTCTCGTCGCACATGAGATCGACCTTCTTGGGATCGGTCGAAGAACCGATGACATACCCCTTTTTCAGTATCTTGCTTTCTCTCAAGATGTTGGGCTTAAAGACCACTCTTACTTCCGGATCGAGACGACCGGCGTACCCCTCGTTTATCGGGGGACGCGGTATCGGCGAAAGGTCGTACAACAGCCTTTTCTTGACATTCTCGCTTGGCATAGCTGGCGCCCCGTTCATATAGTTGTTGATCCTGCCTTTTTCACTTCAGCACATCCACAGACCTGACCAGTTCCTTATTGAAATCCTTTTTGAGGTTGATCAAGGAGTTGAACTTTGTCTTAGTGCGGTCCATAAGGAAAGAACCGGAGGGTTTCTTTATTTGTCCTTCTAGCAACACATCCTCGAAATCGATCACCGTTTTCTGACGATAGACTATCTTTCTCCCGGTGCCGTCAACCTCTCCCGTATCCACAGTGCTTGCCTCTTCCTGAGCGAGCACTGTCAATGACCCCAGAACAAACAGCGCCACGATAAACGCTCTCCTCATAATTTCCTCCATTTATTGGTTTTGCGGTGTTTGTTCCTCGTCGGACGGCCGTATCTTAACCTTGTCTGCAATGTACTTGTGAACGATATGGTCCTGCCCGATGTCTCCGCCAATGCTCAAGTATTTCCTGAATAGGCTCTGTGCCTCTACCTTCTTATTCATGTGATCATGATACAACACACCCAAGTTGAAAACGGCCAGCGGGTTGTTAGGATCCTTGTCAAGCACTTTTTTATACTCCGCTTCGGCTTCGGCGAAATTACCGAGTCCACGGTAAGCCAACGCAAGGCCTATGCGTGCGTCCAGATTGTCGGGGTCCTGTGCAAGCACCACCGAGAAATGATGAAACGCCCTCTCGGCGTCGCCGTAGGACATCGCCATGGATCCGACATTGAAATTCGCCGCTTTGTTCTGAGGATCGATGTTTAGGGCCTGCGTATAATAGAACATCGCCAGCGAGTCGTCGCCCTGCTCGTGGAAAATGACGCCCCGGTTGCTGGCTATACCGGCGTCGTTCGGATTAAGAGTATAGGAGTTGGTCGTAACCATGTTCGCCAGTCCCATGTCCTTCTTGAGGAGGTAGATCATGCCTAAGTTCTTGAGAGCGTCCATGTTCGCCGGTTCTTGAATGAGGATCTTGCGGACCGACTCTATCGCCTTGAGGAAATCTCTCTTCTTGAGGTAGAAACCGGCGACCGCCGAAAGGACAGCCTTGTCTTTCGGGTTCTCCTCAAGGAACTTCTCACACACATCTATCGCGCGGTTGTACTCCAACTTGTTGGCATAGATGGCGGCCTTGTTGATGACCGGTCGGGCATAGGTCGGTTCTATCTGAAGAGCCGCATTGTAGTTCTTGACCGCATTCTCGTCATCGCCCATCTGTTGATAAACAAGCCCCAGATTGAACCACACGGTCGGCGATTTGGGATACGCCTCGGTCGCCTTGGTAAAGAACCGGAGCGCGGCGGCGAAATCGGCCTTTCCCCCCTTCTTGACCTCCAATGCATCTATGCCTTTTTGAGTATAAAGTTT
>CAYNMQ010000213.1:0-3500 GCA_964398245.1 uncultured Spirochaetales bacterium
AAGGGGGGGCTGTAGCCGGCGCGAAAGGTTTCCCAGCGATCCCTGCTCATGCGAGGCGCGGAATTCGAAAGAACGGTGATGGCCGTATCGGTTCCGAGATAGATGCCGGCCAGTAGTATCAGAAGCACGATCTCCCGGTAACGCGCGACCCGATAGGAGAAAAGTATCCAGAGGAGGAAGAAGACCTCGAGTCCGATGATTCCCTTGCTCGCCAGTGTCCCCGCCGCCCCCGCCGCTATCAGGCCTATCGCCTTATGAAAGAACGAGAAGGCCCCGACATGAGATTAAAGATGCATGATGGCCGTCCCGTATTTGACCATCATGACCAGCATCATGCTGAAAAAGATCGCTACCGCGAGGAGAAGCGACGAAAGCAGCACATCGCCGAGGAAGACATCGCGCTGTACCCATCGTATGGTCGTCGAGATCCATCGTCCGAAAGACGAGGCGACGAGAGCGAAGTCGCTCGGCTGTTCCGAGAGTATTGTGGTGAAGCGATAGAAGTGGGATTCGGGAAGATCGGGCGCGAACCGGGGCGCGTACTCGGCGAGGGTCAGCCGCGTCGCCGGCGCGATATCCGTTGATCTATGAGCGAGCCATAAGGCGCATTCGAAACAGTTGGGGTAATTGTATGTGCGCATCTTGCCGTGAAGAGCGGTAAGTGTTCGAATGAGTTTTTCCTCTCCTTCTTCGGCGAGCGCCTCTTGGACCTGCTTTTTGAAGAAGTCGGGCGTGAAAGCGGCAGGGGCTGCGCTGATCGTCGCAGGCAAAAGAAGCGGGAACAGCACCCAGATCCAGAAAAATGTGCCGAAACGCTTTGTCACGGCGTCGCTCCTGTGGCCACCGGCGCATCCGGGTAGCTTACCCAATCGCTCCAGCTCCCCGCGTAGAGGCGTGCCTCGATACCGATCTCGCGCAACGCAAGGAGCGTATTGCACGAGGTGACTCCGGACCCGCAGTAGACGATGAGGGGTCTGCCGTCGAGATAGGGGGCATAGAGTCCGCGAAGCTGCTCGGGGGGACGAAGCCTCTTTCCTTCGGCGAAGTTCCGTTCCCACGGCACATTGACGGCGCCGGGGATATGGCCCGCGACCGGATCGAGCGGCTCGACCTCGCCGCGGTAGCGCTCCGGCGCCCGAACATCTATG
The DNA here is from genome assembly GCA_964398245.1 of uncultured Spirochaetales bacterium. Taxonomy (GTDB): domain Bacteria; phylum UBP6; class UBA1177; order UBA1177; family JAKLFG01; genus CALITV01. The sequence goes on from CAYNMQ010000213.1 coordinate 1,149, forward strand.
ATGAGGGCATCGCGTGCGGCGACATGGCGACGCATCGTCGCATGGTCCACCACCAGAGCGGTGTTCTCCCGCAACGCGACGCGGGTCGGCTGGCGATTGGGGAGTTTGCGGTTCACGGGAGCTCCGGAAGCAAGCCATTCCTCGAGATGACCGTCGAGCACCGCCGCCGCGCGGTGTCCGATGAGCTCCAAAAGGATCACCAGGCGGGCCGCGTACATCCCGTACGCCACCACGGTCGTGTCCTTGGTGAGACCGTTGGTCCCCATCACCTGCGCGAACTGGGCGAGGTCGGGTAACGGATGCCGGCCGCCGTGTTTTCCTTTCGGACCCGAAAGCGTCTCTTCTCCGTCCATGAACACCGCGCAGGGGATATGGTTGCCGAGATATTCGCGGAGTCCCCATGAGATGTCCGTAAGGTCTCCCCGACAGTCAATGATGAGGGTGTTCTGATCGTAGAGCCGGGAATGCAATTCCGTGGCCAGCATGAACCACCGCATGAAAGCCTCCTTTTTGCGGGAACAATCTACCGTAGGCTCGTTACTAAATCAACTAAATTCTCTTTTCCATTCCGCAAGACACCGACGATCTTCACTGCCCGCGGTGACGCCCCGTTTTCTTGACTTTTCTCCGTCGAACACTACCGTTCTTCCGTGTTTTTTCATGAATGAGCGACAAAGCGGAGATTCGGGATGCGTTTTCTGACCGACTGGCTCGGCGGCGATGCGGCGACCATGAATGAGCGTCGTGCCGGACGCCTTAATAAACTCGACAAGTTGTTCTTGGTGACCGTAGTGGTGGTCGGCGCGATCCTCTACATGGTCAAGCTCAATTATCTGCTTGTCGATCCGTGGGAAAGCCACTATTCGCAGGTGTCGTGGGAAACCATCAAACATAACGCTTTCTTCCGGCTCTGGTATCAGGGGAGCAACCGTTTCTGGTCGAAACCGCCTCTCCTTTTCTGGATCCAGATGCCCTTCTTTGCCGTTCTGCCCATCACTGAGTTCGTGTGTCGCCTTCCGGTCGTCCTCTTTTCGCTTGGCATCCTTTCAGGGGCGTATCTGCTTCTTACCCGTCTCTTCACCCGCAAGATGGCGATCGTCAGCACCCTCGTGCTCATGATGTCCCCGATGTATTTCCAGTTGTCCCGGCAGGTCATGGTGGATCTTCTCTTCATCGGCCTCAACTTCCTCGCGATACTTTCGGCGGCGCTTTACTTTTTCGGTGAGTTCGAAGAGGGGGAAACGGTGCGCATCGGCACCAGACGGTTCGGCCTTACCTTGCCGCGCCGGGATTTTTACCTTTACCTTTTCTACTTCTTTGAGGGGTGGGCATTTCTCGCTAAGGGTCTTCTTTCGATCATCATTCCCGGCACCACTTTCTTCATCTATATGCTGCTTACCGGTGATTTCGGATCCTTCTTCGCGTGGCGCAACCTTAAGAAGCATCTTATTGGATTCGGCGTGTATTTGCTCGTTGCGGGACCGTGGTTCGTCTATATGTGGGTGGATGCCGGATATCCCTTCATCAACGAGTTCATCATTTACCACCACTTCAAGCGGGTGCAAGGCGAGATACACAAACCGAACGACCTGTGGACGCTCTACCTTCGCGTCCTCGGTTATGCCCTCTTCCCGTGGTGTGCCTTCATCCCGATGGCGATCTACCGCTTCTTCCATGGTGACCGTGAAGGGAACGCTCTGCGGCTTCGGCTGTTTTTGTTCAGTGCCTTCGTCGGTCCCTTCTTCTTCCTTGCGTTTTCTTCCACCAAGTTCCATCACTACATTGCGCCAGTGGTACCACCGCTTGCCGTGATAGTCGGCTACTATCTGACCGAGCTGTGGAACAGCCGCTGGGGCCTTGCGCGCAGGCTGGAGATATTGGTGGCGTTTTTCGTGCTCGGTGCCGTTGCCCGTGACATCGGCAATAAGTTCATGGTCTGGATGTATATGGTGACCTTCTATCAGGAACGGACGGGGCCGAAGCTCTCGGCGTTCCGTCCGACGATGGCGGTCATCTTCGTTCTTTTCGGTCTCGTTCTTTTTCTTTCGATGTATTCCGAGAAGTTCAAGAAATGGGCGCTCGGCGGCGTATTCGCGCTTCCCGCTGCGTTCATGATCTACTTCTTTGCCGATGCCATGCCGCGAATCGCCGAGTGGTATTCCTACAAACCGCTCTGGGATGCCTATGTGAAAGATACAGGAGAGGAACGGGCGCCGATCGCGCAGTATTACAAGTGGCTCGAAAAATCGCTTTCGTTCTGGTCGTTCAACGAGATACAGTTCCTCGCGTCGGACAAGGAGCAGGCGGTCCTGGGTTTCTTCGCAGGTGCCGGCTTTACGTACGGGGTCGTCA
>CAYNMQ010000214.1:0-445 GCA_964398245.1 uncultured Spirochaetales bacterium
GCTCTCGCTCCTCAGATCGCGGCGCTTCGTGCGCTCCTCAAAGATGATGCCCCCATCGAGGGCGCGGTGCGCGGTCAGTTCAAGGCGGGAAAGAGCTCGTTCCTGAACAGTCTTGTCGGCAACGACATCCTTCCGGTCGGTGTGGTGCCGGTGACGGCGGTTATCACGAAGATGCGCCATGGCGACCGGGTTACGGCTACCGTCGAAAAGATCTCAGGAGAGCGCTTCGTGATCGCTCCGGAAGAGATCGTTGCCTATGTTTCAGAACGCAAGAATCCGGGGAACGCCCAACAGGTCCGCTGTGTCGAAGTGACTGTGCCGTTCCCGGATCTACTGCGGGGGCTGGTGCTCGTCGATACCCCGGGGATAGGAAGCCTTCACCGCGGCAACACCGATGAGACGCGGCGTTTTCTGCCGCGCGCCGGTTATGCGCTCTACCTTGTGC
>CAYNMQ010000214.1:455-3456 GCA_964398245.1 uncultured Spirochaetales bacterium
GGAGGCCGACCGGGAACTCATCGCCGACGCCGCCCGTCACTGCGGCGGTGTCGCGGTGGTCATGAGTAAGTGCGACCTCGTCTCGCCCGCTCAAGAGGCGGAACTTACCGCCTATATCGAGGGACATCTTTCCCGGATGCCGGAGCGTCCGCCGCTCTTTCATTATTCTCTGACAAAGAATGCGGAACAACACCGAGAGACGGTCTTCCAACAATTCCTTCATCCGCTTATCGCTCATCACGGCGCGGCTCTGGTGACGGTGCGGCGGCGGAAGGCCGAAACGCTTGCCGCCGCCTGTCTCGAATATCTGGCCATAGCCCTGCGTGCCGCCGAGGAAGAGCAGGCGAAACGGGAACGGCTCGTGGCGGCGGTCGCCGAAGAACTGTCCACGCTCGGCATGACGCGACAGGAACTGCTCATGCTCATGACCGGCTGTATCAACAGAACCCGCGCGGCGGTCGAAACGCTTCTTTTGCCGCACCGGGCGAGCATAGAGAAACACCTCCTCGAATCGTTTGACACCGAGTCCTCCTCATGGCGCGGGAACCTTTACCGGCTAACACGAGATTTCTCCTATTGGCTTCGCGAAGAGTTGGGACGCGAGATCTCCGCCGCAGTTTCTGTGGAACACGAAGGGTTGAACACGATCGTGTCCGAGGCGGCGGGTCATTTCAACCGGTATGCGCGGGCTTTCCGCGAGCGCCTCGATCGTCGGCTTCTCGATGCGCTGGGGATCACCCTTCCGGCGCAGGCGTTCGATCTCTCGGATGAGCGTCCGATCGCTCCCGACATTCGGGTGAGCCGCGTCTTCGATACGCCGATAGAACTCCTTTGGTTTTTGTTTCCGATGCCGTTGTGGCGGCGTTTCTTTTTGCGGGTTTACCGTCGCCAGATACCCGGCGAGGTAGAGAAGAACCTTCACCGGGCCGTTTCTGACCTTACCGAAGCGATCAACCGGCGTATCGAGCGTTTTTTTGCGGAGACGCTCGCGTTCATTCTGAACGAGGGGGCATCGCTTCGAACCTTGTTGTCGGGCGAATCGGGGAATGTTGATGCGGTGCGTGCCATTATATCGTCGATACAGGACATTCTTCGAGACCTTTCCAATGCGCCGAGAGGCTAGCCCTCCTCGATAGGGCCATCCGCCTCTCCGTCGTGATGCGGTGTTCGCACTCTGACTTCACCGACGGTAGCGATGAGGGGCCTTGGGAAGAACCACGCTCCCGCTATCAAGGTGGGGACCAATGCCGATGCAATGACGACCGCTACGAGATGAGAATACTGTTCCTGATTCACTATCCCGTGCGTTAGCCCAAAGAGGGCCGCTATGGTGCCGAAGGTGAGTCCGGTTGACATGAGGAGCGTGTAATACCACCGCTCCGAACGGTCGCACCGGAAGATGCTCACGATTGGAAACAGCCCGAAGACTTTGGTCAAGATCTTGCCGCCGAGGAGAACGAAGAAGAAGATGGGCGCGGCGGCGAGCGCCGGCAAGGAGACCAGAGATCCGGCCCTCAGGAAGTAGAATGGGCTGAGGAACCCGATGGTGAGCGTTCGTAAGCGGCGTATGAAGAGGCTGTCTTTTGAAAGATCCCGCGAGAGAAGCATGCCGGCGATGTAGGCGGGAAGCACCGCCTCACTGCCGGCCCAGAGAGCGAGAAATCCGAGAGAGAATAGAATGAAAAGCACCCACTTGGTGCGGAAAGCGGCGGTCCGGTTCGCATAGTGATTCATCAGCCGCGGTGTGACTATGGGAAGCAAGATGAATGCAGCGGCGGAGACGAGAAGGAAGACGACCGTGCGGATGGTGAAGGGGGAAAAAAGGAGCCCGAGCGCAAGCACGGTTCCCAGATCGGTGACGAAACAGGCGCCCAGAATTCCTTTACCATAATCGGTCTTGTTGAGACCTGTCTCGAGCATGACGGCATAGACCACCGCCATCGAAGTGGTCGAGAGCGCGATACCGGCAAGCCAACTGGCCTCCGGAGACCATCCCAGAACGAACCGTGCAATGGCGGCGCATCCGAAGAAGGGGGCCGCAAAACTGACGATGCCGACAACGAGCACCTCTTTCCACTTCGTTTTCATGGTGCCGGGGTCGAGTTCCGCCCCGGCGAGGAAGGTCAGCATGACAGCGCCGGTCGAAGCGAGGAAAACGAGCCACGGAGAGTGCGTCCCCAAGGCATCCGGCCCGACGATGCGGACGGTAAGGTAACCGGCCGCGATGCCGACGATGATCTCGGTGAGCGCATTAGAAATGTTCAAATGGGTACCGATGAAGGTGGCGAGAAGCGCCAGACCGACCCAGAGAGCCGCAATAGCGAAAGCCTGTTCCATGAGGTACCTCCGTCAGAAAAGGTGTCTGCAGGAGTCATTAGCCGACAAGGGCGGTTACGGAGAACTCCATCGCCGGTAGGCGCTCAATATATGTTTTTCTCAGAACATTTCAATTTTTTGCCTATGCATTATTTTTTTTGTTGACAAACGACTCCTAAATGTTCTATTCTGGATTCGTTTGTCCGAAACGCTGTCGTTAGGGAGGATGTTACCATGGAATGCAGAACCGAAGATGTGCGGGAAAAGGTGGTTCGTAGCGTTGAGCGGCACGGGAAGGGACGCGAGCAATTGCTTCCGGTGCTCCAAGAGGTAATGGACGAGTTCGGCTATCTTGCCGGTGATGTGCTTGTCGAGATAAGTCGGGCAATGGACATCTCGATTGGCGAGATTCATGGCGTCGCCAGTTTCTATCACTTCATCAACACTGAAAGGGTGGGGCGCTATGTAGTGCGCCTGTGTAAGACGATCTCGTGCGACATGCAGGGGAAGAAAAAGGTTGAAGCGGCGCTCGAAAAAGAATTGGGCATCAGGTTCGGTGAAACCACTTCCGATGGACTTTTCACGCTCCAGCACATCAACTGCCTTGGCATGTGCGATCAGGGGCCGGCCCTCATGGTCAACCGTGCCATCTTCACGCGGGTGACACCAGAACGGGCGATTCAGA
>CAYNMQ010000215.1:0-3444 GCA_964398245.1 uncultured Spirochaetales bacterium
GCTGCTGCTGGCCTGGGTTCAGCAAGCGCCTGACGCCGCCTGGACCGGGCTGCCGCCTGTTCCCCCTGCGAGCGGTAGATCTTCTCGGCGATCTTGTAGGCGCTCTGGGCGAGCGCCTGCGTCTTGCTCTTGATCTCGTCGAGGCTGTCCCCCGCGATCGCCTTGCGCAGATCGGCCGTCTTCTCCTCGATATCCCGCTTCTCCTCGTCGGTCGCCTTGTCGCCGAACTCCTTGAGCGACTTTTCGGTCGAATAGATGAGCTGTTCGGCGTTGTTGCGCGCCTCGACGAGCTGTTTGCGCTTCTCGTCGTCCGCTTTGAATCGCTCCGCCTCGGCGATCATCCGCTTGATCTCCTCTTCGGAGAGACCGGATCCCGCCTTGATGACGATGTTCTTCTCCTTGCCGGTCCCGACATCGCGGGCCGTGACCTTGAGGATGCCGTTCGCGTCTATGTCGAAGGAGACCTCGATCTTCGGAATGCCGCGCGGCGCCGGCGGGATGTCCTGCAGATCGAACTCGCCGAGCAGTTTGTTCTCGGCCGCCATCTCGCGCTCCCCTTGGAAGACGCGGACGGTGACCGCCGGCTGGTTGTCCACCGCGGTCGAGAATATCTCGGTCTTCTTGGTCGGGATGGTGGTGTTGCGGTTGATGAGGCGCGTGAAGACGCCGCCCAAGGTCTCGATGCCGAGCGAGAGCGGGGTGACATCGAGCAGAAGGACATCCTTCACGTCGCCCTTGAGGACGCCGCCCTGTATCGCCGCGCCGATCGCGACCACTTCGTCGGGGTTCACCCCTTTGTGCGGCTCACGGCCGAAGAACTCCTTGACGAGACGCTGGATCATCGGCATACGGGTCATGCCGCCGACGAGGATGACCTCGTTGATGTCGCTCGTGGAGAGCTTCGCGTCCTTGAGCACCTTCTCGCACGGGACGAGCGTTCCCTTGGCGAGGTCCTCGACGAGCGCCTCGAGCTTGGCGCGGCTTATCGTGATGGTGAGGTGCTTCGGGCCGCTCGCGTCGGCGGTGATGAAGGGGAGGTTCACCGTCGTCTCCATCACCGTCGAAAGTTCGTGCTTTGCCTTCTCGGCGGCGTCCTTGAGCCGCTGGAGCGCCATCGCGTCCTGCGAGAGGTCTATGCCGGTCTCCTTTTTGAACTCGCCGACGAGGTATTCGATGATGCGCTGGTCGAAGTCGTCGCCGCCGAGGAAGGTGTCGCCGTTGGTCGCGAGCACCTCGAAGACCCCGTCGCCGAGTTCGAGTATCGAGATGTCGAAGGTGCCACCGCCGAGGTCATAGACAGCTATCTTCATGTTCTTGCCCTTCTTGTCGATGCCGTAGGCGAGCGCGGCGGCGGTGGGCTCGTTGATGATGCGCAGGACATTGAGCCCTGCGATGGCGCCGGCATCCTTGGTCGCCTGCCGCTGGGAGTCGTTGAAGTAGGCCGGCACCGTGATGACCGCCTCGGTCACCGTCTCGCCGAGGTAGGACTCGGCCGTTTCCTTCATCTTCTGCAGGACCATCGCCGAGATCTGCGACGGCGAGTACTCCTTTCCCTCGACGCGGACCCACGCGTCGCCGTTCTGCGCCTTGATGATCTCGAACGGCGCGATCTTCCTCATCTTGACGACCTCGGGGTCTTCGAACTTGCGTCCGATGAGCCGCTTGATGGAGTAGAGCGTCCGTTTCGGGTTGGTCACCGCCTGTCGCTTCGCCAGTTGCCCGACGAGCCGCTCTCCCTTTTCGGTGAACGAGACGACCGACGGGGTCGTCCTCATACCTTCGCTGTTCTCGATGACCTTCGGATCGCCGCCTTCCATGATGGCGACGCACGAATTCGTCGTGCCGAGATTGATGCCGATGACCTTACCCATTGGTGTCCTCCGTATGATCGGTTTTGCTGTTCATCTCTTCTGTCCTTGTCTGCTCATCACTTGTTGTTCCCTGAGAGGCCGGTTCCGCACCTTTCTCTTCTTGTTTCTCTTCTGCCGGCGTCTTGCCCGAAGCGATCTCGACCATCGCGGGGCGCAGGACGCGCTCGAAGAAGCGATAACCTTTGCAATACTGAGTCGTTACGGTGTTCGCCGCCGCGCCCGCAACATCGACGACCCGCATCGCCTCGTGGAGCGCCGGGTCGAAGGGCTGACCGAGTGCATCATATGCCTCGACACCGTGCCGCTTGAGGAGCGCCGTGACGGCGGCGTCGAGGTGACGGATCCCCTGCACGAAGGCCGCGGCCCTCTCGTCGCCGTTCTCGGGAGCGAACGACAGCGCCTTCTCGAGATCGTCCTTGATGAGGATGAACTCGCGGAAGAAGAGCTCGTTCGCGAACTTCACCTTCGTGCGCAGGTCGTTGTCGAGCCGCGTCTTCTGATTGCGGTTCTCGGCGACGAGCCGCTTGACCGTCTCCTCCAGTTCGGCGATCTTGCGCGACGCCTCCTCGCCGGAAGGGCGCGGTGTCGTCGAGGCGGTATCCGATCGGGTATCGGGCGCCGGAGCCGGTTCAGACGAAGGCGTCTCAGCACCTCCCGCCGGTCTCTCTTCTTTGGGAGCGGCCGCCTCGGCGTTCTTTTTTTTGAGCATCTCCTCGCCGAGCGCGTCGGCGATCTGCTGAAGGGAATAGGCCGGAGCCGTTTCCCCATCGGGTATCTCGACGGCGCCGTTCGTCTCAGCGGGCGGATTGGGGATCTTTTTCTTCTTCATCACGGTCGTCGTTCCGTCGTTTGTTGTCGGCGGGAAATATAAGCAGATTGCGCGCGTAGTCAATGATGGAGATGATCTTGCCGTAGTTCATCCAGCGGGGGCCGACGACCCCGATGACGCCGACGATCTCGCTCTGCGGGATCTCGCAGGTCCCTACGACGGCGGCGCAGTCGGAGGAACAGAAAAGGTCCGACTCGGCGCCGATGAACAGGTGAACATCGCGCGACCGGGAGACCCGATCGAAGAGGTCGAGGTAGAACTGGTTGCGCCGGAAGCGCTCCAGCAGCATCTTTATCTGCCGCGTCTCGGCGGCGTTCAGGTAGTCGAACACATTCGTCTCTCCGCTCGTCCGCGAATGTATCCGAGGTGCCGCCGACTGCATGATGTGGTCAAGGAGCGCCTCGTAGGTCTCCTTGAGGTGGTGGAGTTCGCTGATGAAGTGCGCCTTTATCTCGTAAAGGGAGCGGTCGGAAAGGTTGGCGTTGATGAAGTTGCGGAGCCGATCGAGGTCCTGCGGCGCGGCGGGAGAGGAGATGTCCACCATGGGGTTGGTGATGTGCCCCCGCGTGGCGCCCAGGATCAGCCGCACGCGCCGCGGTTCGAGAAGGACGAAGTCTATGTGCCGGATGGCGGGCGGCCGCGTTTCCTGCGTGAGGACGAAACCGGTGTAGTGCGATATCTCGGCGAGCATGTCGGGGAGTTCGTTGAGGAGACCGGACGGATCGCGGCGGAGCGCGGAGCTCC
>CAYNMQ010000216.1:0-3395 GCA_964398245.1 uncultured Spirochaetales bacterium
GCTAGACGGTAAAAAGGTCGGTCACGGGTTCTTCTCGCACACATAGGGAAGTGCCGTGGAACACTGGTTGTCGTTCCATTCGCCCCAGGTGCCGCCCGCGGCGACCTGCGCGCACCGCTCGTTGCCATTCGCATAGTCGGGCTGGCCGCTTGCGAAGTTGTGGTAGGCGTGGCTCACGCCGTCGGTCCATGTATAGTGATCGGCGAAGTTACTTGTCGTTATCGGCGGTCGGATGTAGAGCGTGCCGGTGACATTGGCGCTCTTGCCGGTGATCATGATGACATACCACTTGGATGAGTTGAGCAGGTACTGGTTGTTGAACACCTCGCGCCCTGCACCGATGACATTGTCCACACAGGCCTTTCGGTTGGTGGTGCAACTGGTACAACTCGGGTTCTCGTGTATCGTGATGACCGCATCGCCGTTCGTGTCGGCGGCGATTTCCCAGTAGCCGGTCGTCGGATTGTTGAGCCGGAAACTGACGAATTTGCCGCTGACGGTGCCGGAACAGGTGCAACCCGAGGAAGAGGTCGGCGCGCCGGCGGTGTTCAGGGAATAGGTGCCGCCCGATGAACTCACGACATAGGCCGACGAGCAGGAGTTGCCGTTCGCCGATCCGGTGCCGGGGCCGGTCGCGTCCTTCGCGGTGTAGCCGATCCAGTAGGCGGTGTCGGTGGGAACACCGAGATTGTCGCGCACCCAATCGTTCTCCTCCGACGAGGCGATGTTGACCAGATGCCCCGTTTCGCTCACACAGGCCGCCTCGGCCTCTTCGAAGTTCTTGGCGGTCGCAAAATAACGATAGCAGGTGTTGGTCGTGCTGTTCAGCGTCCAGTCGGTTCCGCATCCCTCGACGGTGTCGGTGTCGGGGGTGGTGTCGGTGACGGTGTCTTCGTCTGGCGCGGTCGCGTCATCGGTGATGATAGGGGAGTCATCGGTCACCGTCGCGTCATCGGTCACCACGGCATCATCGGTCACGGCCGCATCGTCGGTCACGGTATCGTCTTCGGTCTCCGTTTCGTCTGTGCCGGTATCTTCGTCGGGTATGACCGCGTCGTCGGTGATGACCGGCGCGTCGTCCGGGGCGGTGGTGTCATCGAAGAGGTCAGGGAGTTCCTGTTCGAAGGCGTCGGGGGTTTCTTCAGCCGTGTCGGGCAGGGCATTATCATAATCGGAAACCCAGTTGTCGGTCCCGCCGCCGATGCACTGAGCATAGCCGAGTTCCTCGGTGCACCCGTTCGCGCAGTATTCCTTGACCTGCCAGACGAGGTTCCACGAACACTCGAGAAGCGTTGTTCCCTCATCGTCGCAGGTGAGTGTCCCCTGCAGGTCGCAGATGCCGCCGTCCGTTTTTCCGCCTCCTTCTTCCGCAGGAGTGCAGGAAGAAAGAATGAAAAGCGCCGCGCCTGCCACGAGGATCGCGGGAACGATGCGTGTCATGCTCGCCTCCCTTTCCGAAAAGACCTGCTTCATCATAACCGCGCGCTTTCGTTTGGCAACAGAAAAATTATCGGCCGAACGAGGCGGCGTAGGCCTGCGCGATGCCGCAAGCGTTATTTTAGATTTTAGGGGTCAGGGCATTTCTATTAAAGTTTAGCGTATCGCTTGCGGATGGTGGCGCACTGCTTCGACAGCCGTTTGTCGCCGCGCAGTTTCTCCTCGAACCGGCTCATGACGCCGCTGAACCCTACCGCGCTCATGCCCGACATCGCGGCGATCTCCTTGGCCATCAATGTCGTGTCGTGCTTGAGGAGATAGAGGTATATCTTGCGCGCCGTGCTTCGCGACCTTTTGTGGCGCAGTTCCGTGGGCGGCACCTGCATCGCCGCGCAGACCGCCGCCGCTATCACCTCGGGCTTCACCGCCGTGAGGCCGCGCACGTCGGGCACCGCCTGCCGGTCGGGGAGTTTCTTTGCGGTGAGTTTCTCCCGCATCTCGCAGAAGAACTCCTCACCACCGACGATGGAGTACTTGCCGTAGACCTGTTCCGGTTCAATGTCCTGATGCCGCACGATGTCGAGCAGGTTCTCGATGCCGCCGGCCTCCGTGAGCACGCGCGCCGTCGTCGTCATCTCGTCCTTCGCCTTCCCCGTATAAATGCGATGGGAGCTCCACGCGAATTTTTCGGGTGCCTCGGCGATCCCCGCGCGCACCGGGTGGAGGTGGATGTAGGCGAGCGCCGTGAGGAGGTACTCGGTGTTCTCGATGAGCACCGCCTTGTAGCGGCTCTGGAACACGCTTCCGACGAGGCGGTATTTGATGCGGAACCAGTTGGCGTAGCTCGACTGGAAGTCGTGCATCGCGCGGCTGATGTTCGCGCCGGGCGTTTCAATGAGGAGGTGGTAATGGTTGGGCATGAGGCACCAGCCGTGGAGGACGAGGCGGTGTTTGCGGACGGCGAGTTGGAGGCGGCGGAGGAATTCGCGGCGGTCGTCGTCGCAGGTGAAGATGGGGTCGCGGCGGTTGCCGCGGTTGATGACATGGTAGACGGCGTCGGGGTAGGCAATGCGCAGGGGGCGAGCCATGGCGGGGCTCCGTTCAAGGGTTCAGGGAACGCTAACAGAAAAGGAGGCGAGTGTCAATAACTTTAATAACAATGCCCTGACCCCTTTTCTCCTCGCGGTGCCGTTCCCCGCGCCGTCCCAGCGCGTCACCTGTTGGAGATAGCCGCGGTCATTGTAGGTGTAGCCGTACTGATAGCCGGTGTTGCCGATCACTTCGCTTTTCAAGGCAATTCGCCCGACGGCGTCGCGCTGATCTATGAGGTAGAGGTAGCCGGGGCCGCGCTGGTAGGATATCTCCCCGGCGGCGTTGTAGCCGTTCTCGGTGCCGACGGCGCCGATGCGGGTGCCGCCCACGAGGCCGGTCGCCGCGCTGCGCTGGATGGTAAGGTCGCCCGCCTGCGTGAGGAGGCCGTCCTTGTCGTAGGCGTACTCGGTGCGTTTGCCGTTCACGGTCATCGCGGTGAGTTCGAAGAAGTTGTTGTGCTCGTAGGCGATGGCGCCGTTCACGGTGCCGCTCATCGTTTCGGTGAGGGGCAGCATCCCGTTATAGGCGTAGGCGATGCTTTCGACTGAAGCGGCGGTCGTCGCGACGACCGTGGAGAGGCGTTGGGCGGGGGTGATCTCATAGGTGTAGGCGATGGTCCGCGCGGCGGCGCAGGAGGTGTGTTCCTCCGCTTCGGCATACGCCCACCGCGCGTTGGTCACGGTATCGAGGCGGCCCTTATACGAGTCATAGGTGTAGGCGACATCGCCGCCGTCGGGGTATTCGACCCGCGTCGGGCGTTTGTCGTCGTCCCAATAGTATTCGGTGCGCGCCGGGATGAGGAGGCCGTCGAGGCCGTAAAGCGGCGGAGCGTCGTACCCGCTCTGGAGACCGAGGAGGTCGTAGTC
>CAYNMQ010000217.1:0-3387 GCA_964398245.1 uncultured Spirochaetales bacterium
CCGAGCCGCTGGGCGAGCACGATGACCATGGGCAGCTCCATCATCGTCGCCATGCCGATCGATTCGGCCATGAGGGCGAGCCCCGGGTAACTGGTTGCAGTCACCGGCAGTTTCCCTGCCGCCGAGAAACCGGCCATCCACTGGAGCGTCGTTATCTCGTCGGGGGCGGGAAGGACGACCGGTATCCGCTGGGAGGCATAGAGGTACAACAGGTTCGCCGGCGTAATGGGGTAACCGATGAAGACATCGGCGCCAGCCTGCGCGAGCGCCTCGATGATGAGGCGCGAATTGTCGATGAAACGGCGTTCACTCATGGGAAGATGCTCCTATTCTTAGCGTTCGTTCTGCGCGGCGTTCTCACTCTTTCCCGTCAGTTTTTCATAAATCTTCGTCAGCGCCAGAATGACGATCGTCGCGATGACGGCCCCGTATGTCTTGTCTATGTCGAACCACTTCATCTGCTTGGCGATGAGGGTGACGAAAATCACGATGGTACCCAAAATGAACGCCAGCCGGACACCGCGCGTCGAGATCCAACCACGGGCATAGAGCCCCGTCAAGATGACGATGGCGCCGATGGCGCGGATGGCATAGGAGACATATGCCGTATCGAGCACCGCGCCCCGCAGGAAGATGGCAAGAGGAATGGTCACCATGGCGACGAGAACGACGAGTTTCCGCGCCGTTGCAATGATCTTCCTGTCGTCGGCATCCTTGTTTATCATGCCATGGTAGATATCCTTCGCGGCGATCGTCACCACCGCGAAGTTGACCGGCCCCACCGTCGAGAGGATCGCCGCAAGCGCGCCGGCGAGCGCCAACCCGCCGAGCACCGGGTGAATGAACTCCGGCGTCGTGAGGATCCTGCCAAGCACCGTCTTGGGATCGGTGATCGTCGCAACATCGAAGAACTTCCCGGTTTTTGCGTAGAGCGCTAGAAACGCGGTCATCACGCCGAACGGTGCAACAATGAAACCGGCGAGCATCGACGCCCGCTTAGCGGTCGGCACATCTTTCGCCGCAAAGATCGGCTGGATGCTCGCCTGCGCCGCCATGCCACCGAGCACACCGCCGAGGATAAGCGCGAAAGCGTCGGAAACTCCGGCGCTGAACGGGTTGTAGAGGTTCACCGGAGCCCCCTGAGCGACCAGCGTGTCATGAAGCGCACCAAATCCTCCAACCTTGTACAGGCCGATGAAGAAAGCGATCCCCAACCCCGCGTACATGGTCACTAGGTAGATGATACCGGTCACGGCGAGCGCATGCATGCCACCGACATAGGTGTAGATCATGATGATGATCGCCGAGAGGATGACCGCCCAATTCCAACTGATGTCGAAGAGCGGCGCCATGACGCCGGCACAGGTCTGTAGTTGCACATAGGCAAGGGTGATGTAGGCGATGAGAAACGCTACCGCCGAGACCGAGCGGGCACGGTGACCGAACAGCGCGACAAGCATCTCGCTCACCGTGTGAACCCCTTTCTGACGGTAATGCGCCGCGACAGTGAACCCGATGATGATCATGCCGATAGCGGTGGCAATGTTATAGAATATCGGCTGGAGCGTACCAGTCTTGAAGGCCTTTTCGCTCACCCCGATCGTGCTCATGCCGCCGAGCCATTCGGCGGCGACCACCACGGCACAGACGATGACGCCGAGGTTTCGTCCCGCCACGAGATAATCGGAGGCCGATTTCGCCGCCGCCTTTTTGGTGAACACGCCGATCAACACGACAAGCACAAAGTAACCGAGGATGATCCACGCATAGATGTTCATATATCCTCCTATCTTTTCTCCGACCTATACTAAGCCTTTCGAGACTGCTCTTCGGCGATCGCCCGCGCGATGAGGAGCGAGTTGAGCCGGTTCTGCGCATCGTCAGAGCGCGAGTTGAGCACCGCCGGCACTTTCGCACCCAGCACGAGCCCGCCCCATGTCGCGTTCCCATGGAACTTGTAGGACTTGCCGAGCGAGTTGGCCGTTTCGAGGTTCGGCGCGACGATGAGGTCGGGATCGCCGCACACGAGCGAATTCTTTATCCCCTTCACCGCCGCCGCCTCGGCACTGATGAGCGCATCGTAGCCGAACGGCCCCTCGATGGTGAATCCCTTTATCTGGCCGCGCTGGGCCATCACGACGAGAAGCGCCGCGTCCACGGTCGCTTGTTGCTTGGGGCTCACCGTCTCGACCGCCGCGAGGAGCCCGACCTTCGGGTTTTCGATGCCGAGCGCCTTCCAGAGCGAGCGTGTGTTCTCGATGATCGCCCTTTTCTCTTCGAGCGTCGGCGACACGATGATGGCGTTGTCGCTGATGCCGAGGAATTTGTGATATGAAGCCATCTCGAACACACTGATGTTCGAGAGGACTGATGACGCCTTGATGCCTTGCTCCTTGTCGAGTATCGCCTTGAGGTAGAGTTCCGACTTAAGCGAACCTTTCACCAGAATCTTTGCTCCCCGCTCGCGCACCGCTTGCACGGCGAGCCGCCCCGCCTCGGCATCGTCCTTTGCCGCGATGATCTCGTACTTCTTGAGATCGTCTCCCGCCTCCCCGACGCACCGCTTGATCGCCTCGGGATCGCCCGTTACGAAACAGGTCCCGATGCACCCGAGTTCGTGCCCGAGTTTGAGACTGCCAATTACCTCGGGATCCGCCGCAGCGGCCACGGCGACCGGGTCCGGCGACAGGGTCACGGCAACCTTCTTGAGTTCCGCATAGTTCTTTATTGCCATCATTTTCCCTCCTTCTCGCCTTTTTCGGCACCTTTCTTTGCCTTTCGCCACTCATACAGGGGATCTATCTTCTCCGGCGGGATGATGCACGCCGGCCACTGCATCGCCTGCTCTTCACTCCTGAGCACGCGCCAGACACTCTCGGCGATCGCCTCGTTCTCGTTCTCGCCGGGGAACAGGTACACCTTCCCCAGACGACTGCACTTGCGCACGATCTCACCGCTCAGACACTTCTCGTTCGCCACACCACCGGTCACGATGATGCCATCGATATCGAAATCGAGCACCGAGGCCATCGCGCCAATCTCTTTGCATATCTGGTAGATCATCGCATCGTAGATGAACTTGGCGAAGGTATCGCCTTCATTTATCCGGCGTATCACCTCCTTGATGTCTTTGGTACCCAAATAGGCATACAGCCCGCCGGCGCCGTAGAGTTTCTTGTGCAATTCCTGTTTGGTGTATTTTCCCGAGAAGCAGGCCTCAAGCAATGGGATCGGCGGCACGCCGCCCGCCCGTTCCGGAGTGAACGGCGCCCCTTCCATGCGGTTGTCGCTGTCCACGATACGGCCCCCCACCACCGGCGCGATCGAGTAACCGCCCCCCAAGTGACAGGCGACCACGCGCATATCCTCGAAACGCTTTCCCAACTG
>CAYNMQ010000218.1:0-3333 GCA_964398245.1 uncultured Spirochaetales bacterium
TCCGCGAAGGCGGGCGCACGGTGGCTTCCGGCGTCGTCACGAAGATATTCGAATAGAGAGAGGAAACGGTTATGGCGTCGAAGAGAAAGGCGGGCAACCGCATCAAGATACCGCTCGTGTGCAGTGAGTGCAAGCGGAAGAACTACACGACGATGAAGAACAAGAAGAACACCGCCGACAAGGTGGAGCTCAAGAAGTACTGCCCGCACGACCGGAAGCACACCGAACATAAGGAAGGGAAGATATAGGCATGGATAGGCGCTCGCAGGTCAGTAGCTCAACTGGTAGAGCATCGGTCTCCAAAACCGAGGGCTGCGGGTTCGAGTCCTGCCTGACCTGCCACTTCTTCCTCCGGAGGGAATCCCGATGACGATGAAGAACGGAAAGATAATCCTCGTCTGCTACGCGGTCTTCTTCGCGGCGGCGGTCTATTTCGGCGTCAATCTGAGCGACGAGGTGCTCAGCATCCGCAAGATCGATCTCGCGAACTATCTCGTCGCCGGATTCTTCCCGCTGAAGGCGGTGACGGGGACGCTCATCGCGGCGGGAACGACGCTCTTCTTGTGGCTCGGCAAGGGCGGCCACTACCGCAGTGAGCTCGACGCCGTGATCGAGGAGATCAAGAAGGTCACAGCGCCGACGAAGGACGAGACGCGGGTGACCACCATCTCGGTCTTCGTCTTCGTGGCGATCATGATCGTGGTCTTCTTCGTGCTCGACCTCATCTGGTCGAATGTCTCTCTTCTTATTTATTGAACAGGCGGCGCAGGTGACGGGAATGAAGTGGTACGCGATCCATACGCAGACGGGACAGGAGAACCGGTTGCGCAACGCGATTCTTAAGATCATCGCCGACCGCAAGATGCAGGACCGCTTCGGCGAGATCATCGTCCCCGAGATAGAGATAGAGGAAAAGAAGGGGGAGAAGAAACGGAAGGTGAGGAAGAACCTCTACCCCGGTTATGTGTTCGTCCAGATGGAGTATTCGGAGGAAGCGTGGCTCCTCATCAAAAGCGTCGAATTCATCCGGAAACCGGCGCTCGTCGGAGAGCGTAAGCGGTTCACCAAGGACACCGGCGTCAAGCCGACGCCGATCTCCGCGGTGGAGATCGAACGCATCAAGCGGATGATGCAGGAGGGAGAGATCAAGACCGCGCGCGTCGTCACATTCGAGAAGGGCGAGACGATCCTGATAAAGGACGGGGCATTCGCCGGATTCAAGGCGGTGATAGACGACATCAAAGAGGGCAAGGAGAAACTCGATGTCCTTGTGAACATATTCGGGCGCTCGACGCCGGTCGAGCTCAGCTTCTCGCAGGTGGAGAAGGTCGAGGACTAGCAAAGGGAGAACGTCATGGCGAAGAAGATTATCGCGAACATCAAACTGCAGATACCCGCCGGTCAGGCGAACCCGGCGCCGCCGGTCGGTCCGGCGCTCGGTCAGCACGGCGTCAACATCATGGAGTTCTGCAAGCAGTACAACGCGCGCACGCAGAACCAGAAGGGATTCATCATCCCGGTCATCATCACGGTGTACGCCGACCGGACATTCTCGTTCGTGATGAAGACGCCGCCCACTTCGCAGCTTCTGCTCAAGGCGATAAACAAGGAAAAGGGCTCCGGCGAGCCGAACAAGAAGAAGATAGGCGCCGTCAGCAAGAAGGCGGTAGAGGAGATCGCCCAGACGAAGTTGGCCGATCTCAACACGACCGATCTCGAAGCGGCGAAGCGGTCGGTGAAGGGAACCGCCAGAAGCATGGGCATCACCGTCGAGGAGGCATAACCATGGCACGGATCGGCAAACGGCTCGCAGACGCTAAGAAGAAGTACGACAGCGCGAAGAAATATCGTTTCGAGGAGGCGTTTGGCTATGTCGCCGCCGCCGCTTCGAAGAAATTCGACGAGACGGTGGACCTTGCGATAAACCTCGGCATAGACCCCAAGAAATCGGACCAGATGGTGCGTGGGACCTGCGTCTATCCGCACGGCCTCGGCAAGGCGATCCGTGTGCTCGCCATCGTGCCGCCCGACAAGGTGGAGGAGGCGAAGGCGGCGGGCGCCGATTTCGTGGGCGGCGACGAGATCATCGAGAAGATACAGAGCGAAGAGTGGATAGAATACGACACCGTGCTCACGACCCCCGCGATGATGGGAAAGGTCGGCAAGCTCGGCAAGGTGCTCGGCCGCCGCGGTCTCATGCCGAACCCCAAGGTGGGGACGGTGACCAACGACATCGCGAACGCCGTGAAGATGGCGAAGGCGGGAAAGGTCGAGTTCAAGGTGAGCAAGACCGGCGTCATATGCGTGCCGATCGGCAAGATGAGCTTCGGCGCCCGAAATCTCTATGACAACGCCCTGGAGCTGTTCCGGAACCTCGTACGCTTGAAGCCCGCTTCGGTGAAGGGCGCCTTCATCAGGAAGATCTCTCTTTCGAGCACGATGGGGCCCGGCGTGAAGCTGGACGAGAACGAGATACTTGAGCAGGTGAAGTAGCGGAGTAGGGTGATACTGGTCTGAGAAGGCGGGTGCCGACGAGGTCGGCTTAATCTCCTGCCGGAGACGAAGCGTTTCTGTCTTCACGGGCCAGCAAGATAGTAAGGAGAACATACGATGGAACGAGTCAGGAAAGAACAGGTGGTCGCTGAGATCAGACAGATTCTTTCCCGGGCTTCTTCCTGCATCGCCGTTGATTTCAGCGGGATCCCCATGACGACCTTCACGCCCATCCGGAAGGAGTGCGCGAAGAGCGATGTGAAGTTCGTGGTGGTCAAGAACACCTTGGCGAAGATCGCGGTTCGAGAAACTCCCTATGCGGAGATGGCGAAATTCTTCAAGGGGATGACCGCCCTCGTCGTGACGACCCGCGACGATCAGACGATCGGCGCCAAGATCCTCAAGAAGTTTTCCGAGAAGGAGAAGGCGCTCGTCGTCAAGGGCGGCGTGCTGGAGGGGAAGGTCCTCTCTCCAGCCGACGTGAAGATGCTTTCGGAGATGCCCGGGAAACCGGAACTGCAGGCGAAACTGTTGGGCACCCTTCAGGCGGTGCCGCAGAAGTTCGTCTGCCTGCTTGCGGCGGTCCCGCAGTCGTTCCTGCGGGTGCTCGCCGCTTACCGCGACAAGAAAGAACAAGGCAACTAAACAACCGTACATCGGAAGGAGCAACATCATGGTCACCAAGGCAGAAGTCAAAGAGTTCATCAAGAACATGTCGGTCCTTGAGCTCGCCGAGCTCATCAAGGAACTCGAGAACGAACTGGGCGTGAGCGCGGCGGCTCCGGTCGCCGTTGCGGCGGTACCGGCGGCGGGCGGCGCGGCGGCCCCGGCGGCGGAGGA
>CAYNMQ010000219.1:0-3053 GCA_964398245.1 uncultured Spirochaetales bacterium
ATGTCGAAGGCCGGCAGTTTGGTGTCGACCGACATCATCATGTAGTTGGTAAGCACTATGTCGGAACCGGTGCCGATCTGGAAATCGAAGGCGGTGGTGCCGACCTTTATATGTTCGTTGATGAGTCCCTGTGTGTCGTTCGGGTCGTACTGGAGAAGGAAGGTGTCCACATCATAGGAGAGTTCGATGAGGCACTCGGCGCTCGGCTCTTTCTTGTAGTTGTAGTTAAGGAATTTGTTGTTGAACGGAAAATCGGGTGGATTGCAGGGATCGGCGAGCACAAGGTAGTTGTTGGTCGTCGCGTTCCCCTTGATCCGGAGGAACTCCTTGGCCGTCTCGACATCATCGCCGTCGCTCGTGACGACCGAGAGCTTCACCACCGCTTCCTCGGGAAGTTCGAAGCCGGTGATATGGATGGTGAGCGGGTTGGTCATCGTGCTCGAACTCCACTCCATCCCGTGGTAGAAGTAGATCCGCTTGCGGGCTATCTGCTTCGAGGAATAAACGAAAATGAGTTGCCATGCCCCCACCATCGATGCGGAGGAGCAGTAGACATGGTTCTCGTTCGCGAGGCAGTCGTAGATGTCGTCAACCCCTTTGACCGTGTAGTTGCCGGTGAGCGATTGGGGAACTGACGGATCGGAGCCACTTGCCTGATAGACTTTCAAAATGTCGGTGACATCGACGCGGTAGAGATAATAGTAGTAACTTCCGCTTGCGTAGGACTCGAACTCGAGCGAGGGCGGCGTTGCGCTGTTGCCGGCGAGCGACGCCGTGACGGCGTGTTCCTCGCCGTCGGGGGTCACGAGCGCGACCGTCTGCTCACCGACGGACTTCTTGTCGCCGCTGTCCTTTGAGACGACCCACACGAGGATGGCCCGCTCGATGAGCGCGTCGGGCGGCACATCGTCGGCGCCGAGCGTCGCGGTGGTGCCGGCGCCGCCGAGCGAGGTGTCTCCTTGGGGTACGCGGCCATCTTTTTCATAGGGTTGGCTTTGGTTGTCAGCGAGGAGCGATTTGGAGAGGATGAAGTAGTCGTAAGCCCCTTCGTAGGTAAAGGCCGGTTGGTCGTAGAACGCCTGCGCCGCGCTCCAGACGGCGCATAGTACGGTGACGAGAATGATCGCTCTCATTGGCCACCTCCCGCGGTATTGTTTCGACTGTGCTCACGGTGCAATGCTTTGATGAGTTCCATGGCGAGCAGTAAGAGCGTCATACTGTAATACACCCAGAGTATCGCGGCGGCGAACCATGTCGCCGATCCGTAGATGATGCTGTAGGAAGAGAGTTTCGTGATGTAGATGTTGAAAAGATATTTCGCTCCGTTCCAAAGACCCGAGAAAGCAAGGGCGCCCCAGAGAATGGGAAGGAACGGTATCCGTGCGCCGACGGCGAAGACACGGAGCAGAAGGATGAAGAGCGTGACGAGGAAAACGGTGATGAGGGCGATGCTCCAAAGGAGTCCGTTGCCGGTGAGGAGAGCGACCGCTTTTTGAAGGTACGGGAAATGGTCGCGCACGAGGCTTGCCACAGAGAAGACGAGCGCCGCGAAGTAGTGCAGGAAGAACAGCAGAATGGTCGTCGCCACGATGATGATGACGCCGATGAGACGGGTAAGCACGAAGTTGACCGGTTTTGTCCCGAAGATGCGTGCGATGGTGGTGCTGAGTGTGGAAAAGAGCAGAGAGGCCGAGATCGCGAGCGACACGAGGCCGATGGTCGAAAGACTGGCGGTGTGCCGTGAGAGGGAAAGAAAACCGTGAAGGAGGTCGTCTTGAAGGTAGGGAATGAACGCCTTCAGATACTCCTTTGCCGATTCAATGAGCTCAGCGGGCGGTGTCGCTCCGGCGAAGCGGTCTATGACGATGCCGATGACCGCGCCGACGATGATGAGAAAAGGGATGAACGAGAGAAGGGCATAGAAAGCGAGCGCGGCGGCGTTGTCGAGACAGCCGTCGTCGAGGAAGTCGTTGCCGGTGCGCCACAAGGCGCGGAGCGGCCTGCGTGCATCGATGTAGGAGAGTAGCTTTTCGGCAAGGCGTCGGCACCGTTCGAGAAGGCGGTTCATCGGCTCCCTCGTTTGAAAAGGATCTTTACCGGGACGCCGGTATAGTCGAACTCGTCATAAAACCGGTTGAGTAAATGCCGTTCGTAGGAGAAATGGACCTCGGACGGCCTGTTGACGGTGATGACGAGGGTCGGCGGCCGCGCCGAAGGCATAGCCGCGCGGGAAAAGATGAGTGGCTTATGTAACCTTGTCAGTGGTGGCGGCGTATGGATAACGGTGCGCTGGAGCCAATCGGTGAGCGTTTCCTCATCGATGGTTCGGGTATAGCGCTCGAAAGTCTCCTCTACCAGATCAAGAAGACGGTCAATACGCAATGTGGTAAGCGCCGAAATGGAAACGATGGGCGCATAGGGAGCGAACTTGATGCGACCGCGCAGGTCCTTTAAGAGACGGTCGAAGGTCTTTTCGTCCTTTTCGACGATGTCCCACTTGTTGACGACGATGATGAGACCGCGGTTCTTTTCGTGGACCATGCCGAGTATCCGGAGGTCTTGGTCGGTGCCGAGTTCGGCGGGTTCCATGAGGAAGAGGACGATGTCGCTCCGGTCTATCGCGGCGAAAGCGCGGAGTACCGCCGCTTTTTCCATGGTGTAGGTGATGTTCTTCTTCCGGCGGATGCCGGCGGTGTCTATGAGGCGGAAGATGCGCTCGCCGCGGCGGAAAAGCGAGTCTATCGGGTCCATCGTCGTCCCCGGGATCGGCGAAACGAGCATCCGTTCCTCGCCGAGGATGGCGTTCACGAGGGTCGATTTGCCGACATTGGGACGGCCGATGACGGCGATGCGTATCTCGTCGGCGGGGGGCGGCAGTTTTTCGGCTATCTCTTTGCGGGTCCAGAAATCCTTGGTCATCTCGTCGAGCAGATCGCGGATGCCGTAGCCGGTCTTTCCGGATACGGGCCATATCGTTTCGACGCCGGTCTGATAAAACTCGGCACTCTGCGCTTCGAGGTGTTCGGCATCTATCTTGGTGACGACGAGCCAGT
>CAYNMQ010000219.1:3063-3332 GCA_964398245.1 uncultured Spirochaetales bacterium
CTTCTTCTCGTTCAGCGCGACCTGGCGGTCATATTCGCGGCGGCGGAGGTCGAGTATCTCCCGATCGGCAGGGTGGAGGCCGGCGATGCCGTCGGCGACGAGCAGGACGCCGTCCACCGATGAAAGCACCTCTTCTATCTGGCGGCGGATGCCGAGCGTGATGGCGTCGCCCTCTTCGTCAATGTGAAATCCACCGGTATCTATGAGGGTGAACGGTTTGTCGTCGTAGAGCATCTCTTCATAATGAAGGTCGCGGGTGACGCCCGGCC
>CAYNMQ010000220.1:0-3286 GCA_964398245.1 uncultured Spirochaetales bacterium
AAGCTTCCCGAGGAGCATGCCGCCCATGCGGTGGTGGATCCGGCGGATGCGGGGAACGATAACGATCTTGGCTCCTGCGGGCGAGAGGAAAAGTAGCCTGCGGCGCGCATCGCCGGGGTCGCGCCGCCGTTCGATGAGCCCCTGCCGTTCGAGTTTCTGAACCGCCCGCGCCGTGGTTCCTTTGTCCATCGCGAGGATCGAGGCGATCTCCTCTTGGGAGGCGCCCTCCCGATGCATGATCATGAGAAAGAAGAAGGCGGTGCCGGCGCAGAGCCCGAGCGGCTCGAGTTACCGCGCCATGCGCATCTTCCATCCGCGATGGAGCCGGCCGAGCAGGCGGCCGATCCGTTCGTTGATGTCCATCTTTGCCATTCTCCGACCAAGTGAATAATCGTTGCACTTGCAACCAACGGTAGCGCATTTCGTTGCAAAAGCAACTTTTTCCCGAGGTCTTTTTCGTTGTTTGACAGGGGAGAGCATATCGTCTATAGTGCTTTTGAAACCACTCAACTGGAGTTACGGAGGGACGCATGAGAGTTTTACTTGTCATCATCGCCTTTGTAGTGGCGCTTCTTTCCTGCGCGAGTTCACAAAAGACCGGCTTCACGCCGGGGGAGAAGGACATTCAGGTCGAGATCGGCGGCAAGTCGTGGGATTTCAAGAATCTCGGCAGGGTGTACCTCTACACCGAAACGGTGAACTCGCAGGAGGAAAAAGATGCGATCGCCGAAATGGTGAGACTGCTTACGGCGCGCGGCGCCGAGTGCATCGTGGACACTGGTGAGAGTATCGTCTATGAGAACTCCTCTCTGCAAGTGAAGGCGCATCGCAAGATGCTGTCGCTTCTCACCAGCGTCTATCTCATGAAACCGGGGATCAAGGGGAACGAGGAGATCATCGCCGTCATCAGTGCCGACAATCCGCTCAAGGCGGCGGCCGAAGCGGCGCGCTACATCGATGTGATGCGCTCCGGCGGCGAGTAGAACCGCTACCGCGTCGCCTCGTCTATCGCCTTTTTCTGCTCGTCAGCGCTCTTTTGGAGCATCTCTTCGACGCGTTGCTTGATCTCTTCCCTGTTTCTCACCGGTCCACCCGGAACGCCGGCCTCCTGTGTCGTCTTCTCGACCGCCGCCTTGGGCGACGAGAGCGCTCCGGTGACGAGGAAATAGGCGAGAAGCGCGACCAGAAGAAGAGAGAGCAGGATCCCGATAAGACGCATGGTACCTCCCGATTATGTCAGTTGTCGGGTATCTCGGGTGCGGAGATCGGCAGTTGATAGAGAAATCCCCGTTTCTTCCGCGCCTTGAGGACATACGAGGAAAGGAAATCGCCGATGGCCGCGGTCTCTTCTTCGTTCCGGGGCGCGAAGGTCCAGACCACATTGAGGGAGCGCGCGACGATGAGGTTTTTCAATTCCTCGGCGGGGGGCGACTTGACGAGAAGAAGAAGGTTGGCGTGCGGTGAAAGGGATCCGAGCGTCGCGCGGAGATCGGTCTCCTTCAGCGAGCGGTAGGTGGTATGCGGCAGCCGCGCGGCGAGCGCCCGTCCTGCCTGTTCGTTGTCCGTATCGAGTATGGTTATCGGGTCTTGCGAGTAGTCCACGAGGTAGGCGTCCTCGAGGTACATCTCGGCTTTGAAGCGGAGATCGAAGAAGTGCTCGAGCGCAAGGAGGATGAACCAGAGCGCCGCGACGAGCGAGAAGAAGATACCGAGGATCCGGACGATACGGTGCCGTGCCACGAGGGGAAGGATGGTCATGGGAAGGAAATAGGCGGTCGTTCCGGCGAAAAAGCCGATGAAGAGGAGCATGCCGCCGAGAGCGCCGCCGGCGTCGAATCCGCGGGCCAGTGCGCAGAGGAACGGGGGACAGACCGAGAATCCGGTCACCAGCCCGGCGAGGAACGGGTTGCCCGCCGTCTTCGCGATGAGTCCCGTCGGACAGCCGCCGTGCTTTTCGGCGCGGCCGTGGACAAGGGCGGTGTAGACGAGGAAGGCCGCAATGAAAAGATAGGAGACGGCGGTTACGGCGCCGATGGGGAAAGAATCGGCGAGCGCCGTCCCTGCCGCGCCCGCGAGGAGTCCACCCGCCGCATAACTGAGGAACCGTCCGGCGCTCATGAGGAGCACCGCGCCGAGCGCCGCCAGCGCGCCGCGTTCTCTCTGCATGAGGATCGGGGCATAGACCGGCGCGCAGGTCGCGATACAGGTCACCCCGAGCGACAGCCCGAGGAGCATGCCTTCGAAGAGGAGTCCCATGAGCGTGGCACCATCACGGTTTTCTTTTCGGAAGCATAACGGTAAAACCGTCTCCTTGCAATTCTTTTGCCCGCGGTTATGATGAACCGGCAGTGCGAAGGATGACAGAGAAAACAGCGATAAGGAGAACGACATGGCCGACCTGACGACGACTTATCTCGGTATGACCCTACGGAATCCGTTCATCGTGGGGAGTTCGAGCCTCACCAACTCGATAGAAAAAGTGACCCGCTGTGAGGAGGCGGGAGCAGGAGCGGTCGTGCTCAAGTCGCTCTTCGAAGAACAGATCTATGCAGAAAAGGTGAAGAAGGCCGAGGAGGGCCTTTCGCTTGCCTACCACGCCGAGGCGGCCGATTATATCGCCCAGATGAGCATGAACTTCGGCCCCGAGGACTACCTTTCGCTCATCCGCGGCGCGAAGAAGGCGGTGAAGATACCGGTCATCGCGAGTCTCAACTGCATCGCGCACGAATGGTGGGTCGAGTATGCGGGACGCATCAAGAAGGCGGGGGCCGATGCGCTCGAACTCAATGTGAGCGCCGTGAGCCACGATCCGGCCGTTTCGTCGGAAGAGATCGAGACGCGGATCGTGAAGATAGTTGAAGCCGTCGTCGGTACGGCCGACCTTCCGGTCGTCGTGAAGGTGGGACCTTATTTCACCAATCTTGCCCGTCTCGTGAAGACGCTGCACCTCAAAGGCGCGAAGGGGGTGGTGCTCTTCAACCGGTTCTATCAGGTGGACATTGACACCGATACGATGACGCTCAAGCCGGGATACCTCCTTACGCCGCGCGAGGATGCGCCGCTCGCGCTCCGCTGGGTCGCGCTCCTTGCGGGCCGCGCGAAACTCTCGCTCGCGGGGTCGGGCGGCATCTACTCCGGCGAGGACGCAGTGAAGGAGCTGCGGGCGGGCGCCGCGGCGGTGCCGGGGGGGGAGAATGCCCGCGATGACGGGGTCGCGGTTGGTGGCTTCGGCGCCGAGCGAATCGAGGAGGGGGCGGGCGAGCTCGGCGGATTCCTCCTCGTGCCT
>CAYNMQ010000221.1:0-2974 GCA_964398245.1 uncultured Spirochaetales bacterium
GCACCCGAATCGCTCCAGGCGGCGGGGATACTCCTTCCCTACACCGTATTCACCGACGATAACGGCACTATCGTCACCACTACCAACGGAAAACACTCTTACGCAGAGATAAAGAAACTGGCGGGCATTCCGTGACCCGGTGCGATTTCTGCGAACACCGTTGTCATATCGAGCGCGGGAAGCGGGGGCGGTGCGGCATCCGGGAGAACCGCGACGGAACGATCGTCACTATAAATTACGGAAAACTCGTTTCTCTGGCTCTCGATCCGGTCGAGAAAAAGCCGCTCTATCACTTCCTGCCGGGCACCCAGACGCTCTCGCTCGCGTTGCACGGGTGCAATTTTTCGTGCCGCTTCTGCCAGAACTACTCCATCTCACAAAAGGAGTTCTTCGATCCCGACGCCGGCGAGATGATTTCTCCCGCCGAAGTGGTCCGCATCGCAAAGGAGCGGCGGACGCCAAGCATCAGTTTCACCTACAGCGAGCCGACGGTGTGGCAGGACTACCTCCTCGACACGGCACGCCTTGCCAAAACGGAAGGTATCCGCACCGTCATGGTCACGAACGGTTACTTCACCGAGGAGGCGCTTGAGCGGCTCCTGCCGCTTGTGGACGCCTTTAATATCGATCTCAAGGGAAGCAACGAATTCTACCAGCGCCAGTGCGGTGCAACGCAGGCTCCGGTACTCCGTAACATTGCTCGTATCGCGAGAGAACAGGGAAAAGTACTCGAGGTAACGACCCTCGTTATTGATGCCATCCATCACGACGACGAAATTTTCTCTCTCGGCGTTGCGCTTGCCGAGCGCGGCGTGCAGGTGTGGCACCTTTCGGCCTATCACCCCGCCTACCGCGCCACCGAGCCGCCGACCGATCCGCGCCGTCTCGGGCAAATCTTCGAAGAGATACGGAAGAAGATTCCCATTCCCCACCTCTACCTCGGCAACCTCTGGAGCACCGAAGGAAACGATACGCGGTGCTCTTCGTGCGGCACCTTGCTCATCGCGCGGCGGGGATTCACCGTCGCCCACAATGTGCTTCAGGAGGGAAGTTGCCCTTCCTGCGGCGCTTCTCTCTACGGCATTTATCGGATCTAGGCCTCTTCAGCAGGCATCGAGTTTCCTGACGCGCCGTTCGTGACGACCGCCTTCGAACGGCGTAGAAAGGAATGTCGTTACGAGCCGTTCGGCTTCGGACGGCGCGAGGAACCGCCCCCCAAGGCAGAGGATGTTCGCATCGTTGTGTTCGCGCGCCAGTTTCGCATACTCCTCCCGGTGCACCAGCGCCGCCCGGATACCGACATGGCGGTTCGCCGCGATGGACATACCGATACCGGTGCCACACACGAGAATTCCTAAGTCGGCTTTCTTCGCGAGGATTTCCTTCACGACAAGCGCCGCGTAATCGGGGTAATCAACCGAGACCTCGTCGGGGCATCCGCGATCCATGACTTGGTGTCCGCTCTTTTCGAGGAACGCGACCAGATGCTTCTTTAGTGCAAACCCACCGTGATCCGAGGCAATGGCAATGATCATGTTCTCTTCTCCTTTATCGGTTCACCTCTCACGACTCACGAGACGAACACTACGGTAGCGTCAGCCGGGAAATGGCCGCTCCTTCGCGCGATGGCGAGGCTCGTCCTCCATGAGACCGGAATATGAAACTCTCGTTCGCCGCGCGCCGCCACTTTCACGAGCGCTTCGGCCATCACCACCTGCGCAAGGTTATCGGGATAGGGCGATCCGGCAAGATTTTCTTTCGGCAGACCGATCCGTATCGTCGGAATGCCCGCCTCTTGAGCCGCAAGGAAAAGGTCGGCGGCACGATCTATCGCCGTCTCCGGATCGAACCTCGTCTCACCTCGCTGCAGTCTTTCAGCGATCTTTGTATCATCAAGCGGCGTAAAGGGGTAAATCCGTATCGCGTCAGGATGCAATTCGGCGAGGGCACGGCAAGTCACCGCGATATCCTCGGGAGTCTCCTCGGGGTAGCCGCTCATGAACTGGAGCACCACCGAAAGCCCCGCCGCTTTGAGGATCTCTACCGCACGACGCGTATCGTCGGCGGTATGCCCCCGCTCCATCGCGCCCAGAAGCGCATCCGACATCGTCTGCGCCCCGATCTCGACCGTTGAGAACCCGCTTTCCTTGAGAAACCGCGCCTTCGCCGCATCGATCGCATCGGGCCGCGTCGAACACCGCAGTGCGCCGACAAGGCCCTGCGCAAGGAGTTTCTTCCCCGCGGCGAGGTAGACCTTCATCTCGGCCTCCGGCAAAGCGGTGAAACTGCCGCCGTAAAACGATAATGCGACCGGCCGGGCACCCGCCGACCATTCACGGTACCGTGTTACGATGGCAGGCATCTCGTCAGGAGCATCCCCCTTGCCCGCGACTACCTCCTGATCGCAGAAGGCGCACCGGTGAGGACACCCGCGGTGGGTGACGAAGACGGGAACGATAAGAGGTCGCTCGCCGGGAGCGATACCGTGAAAAACCATGAAGACTCCTCCGGTCGCATCCTTTTACCAAGAAAACGGAGCGGTGTCAAAAAAAACTTATGATTATAAAAACTTATCTGTTTTCAAAAAACTTGTTTTCTGACAAAGACGGCATAGTATCGCGCCGGGATGGTTCTCTTGTAAAAGACAAACTTTTGGTAAAGGAGGTTCCTATGCGTTCATTGCTCCTTGGTATGATCATTATGGCACTGTGCACGGTCCTTTCGGCGCAGGATGCGGTCAAGCCGGCTGACCTCAAGAAACAGCAGAAGACCGAGATGACCGAACTCGTCAAGAAGCACAAAGAGGCGAAGGCCGAAATGGACAAGCGGCACAAGGAGGAGATGAAGGCGCTCGACGAGGAGTGCAAGACGAAGAAGGCCGAGATGAAGAAGGCGCACGAAGAGGCGCTCAAGGCCGAGACCGACAAGGCGAAAAAGGCGGACCTCAAGAAGGCGCAGAACGCCGAGCAGGACC
>CAYNMQ010000221.1:2984-3281 GCA_964398245.1 uncultured Spirochaetales bacterium
CGCACGCCGACGAGAAGACCGCGCTCAAGGAATCGCCGGATTCCGAGGTGAAGGCGCTCAAAGACCAGCCCAAGGCGTCGCTCTATGCGCTCAAACCGGCGAAGTAGTCGTCATCCTTTCCCGCTTTTCCCGGCCCGGGCCTCGCGCCCGGGCTTTTTTTCGGGCACCGCTTTCGTTCCGGGCTCTATGAGGGCGACTGCTTCGATATGGCCGGTGTGAGGGAACAGATCGACCGGCTGTACCTCGCGGGCGATAAAACCGTGCGCCTCGAGGATGCCGAGGTCGCGGGCACGCGGT
>CAYNMQ010000222.1:0-3244 GCA_964398245.1 uncultured Spirochaetales bacterium
CGTCGCTATCGAGATCGAGGTAGTTGGGCGTGCCATCGCCGTCGGCATCTTTCATCCCCTCATGGAGATCGAGCACCCCGTCATTATCGCTGTCGTCGTCACGATAGTCGGGAATACCGTCGCCGTCGCTATCACGCGGAACGGCCGGATCGTTGCCCGCCTCGATCGCATCGGGTATGCCGTCACCGTCGCTGTCGGTGTCGCGATAATTGAGCGTCCCGTCGCCGTCATCATCGCCGGTTCCTTCTTCCTCGTCAGGGATGCCGTCGCCGTCGCTGTCGGGATCGAGATAGTCGGGCGTACCGTCCTTGTCGGTGTCCACCGCTATCCCGTTCGGCTTTTCGACGCTGTCGGGAATGCCGTCGCCGTCGCTGTCGCCCGATGATGTTTCATCGTCATCCAAAAGCAGAAAATCGTCGTCAAGATTGTCTTCTCCCGCCGGGTCGTCGCCATCGTCGGCACTCTCCGGTTCGTCCTTTTCAGGAAGCCCCACCTCACCTTCTCCCGAGGTCTCGTCGCTGTCGAACGCCGCGTCGTGGTCGGCACCGCTCGCGGCCTTTTTGTCCTCGCACGAAACGGCCGTCAGCACTAGGAGAAGGAGCATCGCCACGGTCACCTTTCTCATGCTCTCCCCCCCTAGGGCAGAACGATGACGCGCCTCAGCCACGCGTCGGCGAGCGTCGTCGGGTTGTAGTCCCAGATCCACATCGGCTCGTTACCCGGTATGGCGTCTTGGTAATAAGGAAGAAACTCGCAGGGACAGCGCGTGCAACCACACGAAGTGTTAGTCCACGGATAGGCGCCGAGTTGTCCCCACTTGTCAATGGGCGTCGAGCCGGTCATCCCTGCCCTGATACCAGGTCCCCAGCCGCTGTCATCGAACCACTTGTCGCACCAGTCGGCGTTCGGCCCCTCCTGCACGGTCGGGAAATAGCGCCACTCGGTGCCGAACCATTCAGGGTCGGCGGGCGTGTAGGCGATGCCATCGGCAGGCGGCATGACGCCATCGGTGATATAGAGACCACCGTTGACCGTCACCGTCGCCATGAATGCCGATATCACCATGCCGGTGTCTATGCCGTGCACCCCTACCGAGTTCATGCCCGACTCCATGATGACCGTGTAGGTGTCGGCACGGGTCCAGTTGCCGTAGTAGATCCCGAGAGGCAGTACCATGGCACCGTTCACGCAGAGGTCAACGAGTTGGTCGTCCACCGTGATGACGATGGTGGCGAGGTACTCCTTGCGGTTGTCGCAGTCGTAGTCTTTTCCTTCTTGATGGATCGTCGAGCCGGGATAGGTGCTCGGATCGCCATCGTCGCAGTCGAGCGTCCCGTTCGGACAGATCGGCGGCTGGCCGTAGACGAGCATCGTGATGTCGCACCACCCGTCGCCGTCGTCGTCGCATCCCTCGTCAATGTTCCCTTCGCCGGTGTTGTCGATGCCGTCGCATATCTCGACCGGCGGCAGGAGATCGGCGTCAGTAAGGTCGTCAGTTCCTTCGGGAACTTCGACGATGCAGACGCCCGCCTCGCAGTGTGACCCCTCTTCGCAGAAGTAGGGTTTCCAGACCCCATCGGTGCAGGTTATCGCGATGTTCTTCCCGAACTGACAGACCTTCTTGCCCTCTTCGTCACAGGGCGAACCAGAAAGCGAGCGCAGACAGGCCGATCCGGCGCCGTTGAATTCTGCCGACGGTGCGCCGAAATCGAGACAGACATACCCGAGGTCCTGCCGGCAATCGGCGTCGCTCTTGCAGTTCACCTCGACGCAGGTCTCCCTTCCCCGGTATCCGAACTCTTCGAGATCGGGAGCACAGGCATACTGCTCCTTGTTGAAGTAAGGGGTGCAGGCGCCACCGATATGGTCACACGATCCGTGCGAATCGCACGGCTTCTCGAAGCAGAATGGCAGGGATTCCTCGTCCGGCACTGGCAAGTCGCTCAAAAGGGGATCCTCGTCGCCTTCCTCCTTCTCGGTCTCGTCGCTCACACCGTCGTCGGTATCGTTCGTTCCGTCATCCGTTTCGTCGTCGACCGCCGTGTCGGGATCAAGAGCTTCCTTTTCGGGAAGGGCATTCTCGGCATCGTCGCTCTCGCCGGCATCGCTATCGAAGAAGAACGCATCCTGCTCCCCTCCCATGTCGCCGTCGCTCGCCGTCTTTCCCTCAGTGCAGGCTCCTCCGGCGAGAAAGACGAACGCTGAGATGAGAACGATCTTTCTTTTCATTGTCTTTCCTCTTTCATCGCCGCGGCATCATCTTTCCATCGTTCTTGACGATGGTGCGCGCCGGGATGACGCCCCGAACACTCGTAAGCGGATAGATGACGCATTCCTTCCCCACGAGCGTACCGGGGTTGAACACGGTATTGCACCCCGCCTCGGCGAGATCGCCGATGATGGCCGAGAACTTGCGCAGGCCGGTGTCTATGATGCAGTCCTTGCACTTGACCATGACATTGCCGGGGACCGACTTGACATTGGAAAGGATGACCCCCGCGCCGATGTGTGACTTGTAACCCATCACCGAGTCGCCGACATAGTTGAAATGCGGTATCTGCACGGCATCGAAGATGAAGGCGTTCTTTATCTCGCACGAATTGCCGATGACGCAGTTGTTGCCGATGACGGCACTGCCGCGGATGAAGGCCCCGTGGCGTATCTCGACCTGTTTGCCGATGATCGCCGGACCGCTCACCGATGCGGTCGGCGGGATGGTCGTCCCCTCGCCCAGCCACAGATCGGGCGCGATCTCCCGGTAGCCGGCGGCGGCGAGTCGCGGACGGGCCGCCTTGATATAGTCGCTTATCTTCGGCAGGACCTCCCACGCGCGTTCGATTCCGTCGAAGATGTCGGAGAACTCACTTTTGGAGAGATCGAAGTATTCGGACGGAGAAAACATGGTCACCTCCTCACTTCATATCAGAGAAAAAAGGGCATGCGGCACCCAGATGAACAACTGGAATATCCATCGCGCCGGTATGAGAAGCAGAGAGAACGCGCCGGTCATGAGGAGCGCGATGAGGATAAAAAAGCCGAAGCGCTCCATCTTCATAAGGAACGAATCGAAGCGATAGGCAGGCAGAATCCCCATGAGTATCTTAGATCCGTCGAGCGGCGGTATCGGAACAAGGTTGAAAAGCGCGAGATAGATGTTTATCCACACGAACGCACTGGCAAGGAACACGAGGAATTCATTGGGAAAGAAATACTGCGTCGCCACGAGAAGAAAGGACCCGGCGAA
>CAYNMQ010000223.1:0-2037 GCA_964398245.1 uncultured Spirochaetales bacterium
GCTTGACCGGCATCTTACCATGCTCGAGGAAGCGCGTGAGCGCGATCACCGGAAGATCGGTCCCGAACTCGATCTGTTCGCCATGAGCGATGTCATCGGTTCGGGGCTTGTTCTCTGGACGCCGCGCGGCGGCGTCGTGCGTACCATCATGGAGAACTTCTGGCGTTCGGAGCATTATCGGAGCGGGTATGAGATCATCTATACGCCGCACATCGGGCGCTCCCATCTTTGGGAGACGAGCGGGCATCTGGGCTTCTACAAGGGCAACATGTACAGCCCGATGGACATTGACGGCGAGAACTACTACATCAAGCCGATGAACTGTCCGTTCCATATAGAGCTCTACCTGCGGCGCAAATGGAGTTACCGTGAGTTCCCGATCCGCTGGGCCGAGCTCGGCACCGTTTATCGTTACGAGCTTTCGGGCGTGCTCAACGGCCTCAAACGGGTGCGCGGTTTCACGCAGGACGACGCCCACATCTTCTGCCGGCTCGATCAGCTCGAGGCGGAGATAAGACGCGTCCTCGACTTTTCGCTTTCCATCCTGCGCGCCTACGATTTCGAGCAGTTCAAGGTCTACCTGAGCACCCGTCCGGCCAAGGATTTCGTCGGAGAGATACCGATCTGGGAAAAGGCCGAGGCGGCGCTCGACGCGGTGCTCAAGGAAACCGGCCTGCCTTATCAGATCAACGCCGGGGACGGCGCCTTCTACGGTCCCAAGATAGACATCGCGGTGACCGATGCGATCGGCCGCGAATGGCAGCTTTCGACCATACAGGTCGATTTCAATCTGCCCGAGCGGTTCGACCTCACTTATGTCGGTGCCGACAACGCAGAGCATCGTCCCATCATGATACACCGTGCGCTCATGGGCTCGCTCGAACGATTTTTCGGCGTCCTCATCGAGCACTACAAGGGCGCCTTCCCCGTGTGGCTGGCGCCGGTGCAGGTGGTGCTCGTGCCGGTGACCGACCGCCACATAGAGACGGCGGAAAAACTTGAAAGTCGGATGAAATCGCTGTATGTTCGCGTTCTTGTTGATCGCCGGAGCGAAACGACCTCTTACAAGGTCCGCGACTGGGCGCTGCAGAGAGCGCCCTACATCATCGTGGTCGGTGACCGTGAGGCGGCGATGGAGACGGTGGTCGTGAGGACGAGGGACTCGGCGCAGAAAGAGTTGCGCCTTGACGAGTTCCTCGCGCAGATTGACCGAGAGAACAAAGGAGGACGCTACTTCCGATGACGGACGGCCAAGAGAAGGGTCAGGAACAGCTCGTCAACGCAGGAATCCCGTTCCACGAGATGCGCGTTATCGCGCCCGACGGTCAGATGCTCGGCATCATGGCGAAGCGCGACGCCATCGAGAGAGCGGCGTCCTACGGGCTCGACCTCGTCTGCGTCTCCCCGAACACCGTGCCGCCGGTCTGCAGGATCATGGATTATGGGAAGCACCTCTACATGAGGAAGAAGAAGGCGAAAGAGGTGAAAAAGAAGCAGACGGTCATCGAGATAAAGGAACTCAAGATACGCCCCAACACCGACACCCACGAGCTTATGGTCAGGGTGCGGCAGGCGAAGGAGTTCCTCGCCGACGGGTGCAAGGTGAAGCTGACGGTGTTCTTCCGGGGTCGCGAGACGATGTTCGTGGACAACGCGCTCGCGAACATAAACTTCATCATCAACGAGCTCGGCGGCGAAGAGAAGTTGACGATTGAACGGGATCCGGCTATAAGAAACCGACGGATGACGATAATGCTGTCATCCAAGGGCTGACAAGGAGAATGGCATGGGAAAACTGAAGACGAACAAGGGAGCCGCCAAGAGGCTGAAGACGACGGCGACCGGCAAAACGATGCGGTGGCATGCGTACAAAAGCCACATCCTCACCAAGAAGTCACGGAAACGCAAGCGGGGGCTTCGTCAGGATACGACGGTAGCGCGCAGCAATCTGGATCAAGTGAAACGGTTGCTCCCCTATGGGGCAAAATAAAGGTCAAGGAGCACAACGATGCGTCTCAAGAAGGGCTTCACAGCACG
>CAYNMQ010000223.1:2047-3240 GCA_964398245.1 uncultured Spirochaetales bacterium
CCTCAAAGCGGCGCGCGGCAACTATTCGCGCCGGGGCCGCACATTCAAGATCGCCCGTGAGACGGTGGAGCGCGGCTGGGCGTTCAATTATGCCCACCGCAAGATAAAGAAACGCGATTTCCGCGCCCTCTGGATCATGCGGATCAATGCCGCGGTCCGCGAGAGGGGGCTTACCTACAGCACCTTTATGAACATGCTCGAGAAAGCGCGGATAGCGCTCGATCGCAAGATGCTGGCGCATCTGGCGGTCGAAGACCCGGCGGCGTTCGATCGCGTCGTCGAGTCGGCGAAAGCGGCGGTTTAGGGATCGAACTAAAGGAACGATAAGGGGGAGAACTCAACATGAGCGTCACCAAGATCGAACTTGCGGAAATGGCCTATGAGCACCTGAGGGTGGACAAAAAGACGGCGGCGGAGCTGGTGGACCTTTTCTTCGAGGATCTGAAGAACGGCCTTGCCAAGGACGGCGTGATCCAGATCTCCGGATTCGGCAAATTCCTCCAGAAGCAGAAACGGGAGCGGAAGGGGAGGAATCCACAGCCCGGCGCGGGCATGACCATCGGCGAGCGGAAGGTGGTTTCGTTCCACCACAGCCAGGTCTTGAAGGAACGCTTGAACAGCAAGAAGTCGTAGCCTTGTTTTGCGTGGGTCGGGAGGTAGCGCAGCCTGGGTAGCGCACTTGAATGGGGTTCAAGTGGTCGCTGGTTCGAATCCAGTCATCCCGACCATTTTTTCATGATATCGGCATCTTTCATACTGCTTACCAACGATGACGGCATCTCGGCGCCGGGGATCTCCGCGCTTGAGACGGAACTTTCCCGGTGTTCCATCCCCCATGCCGTTTCGGCCCCGCTCCATGAACGGAGCGGATGCGGTCACTCGATAACGCTCCATGATCCTCTGCGGGTCCGTCCCCGCGGCGAGAATCGCTTCGCGGTGACCGGTACGCCGACCGATGCGGTGACACTCTACTTCGATGCGCCGCTCGGAACGCGTCCCGACCTCGTCATCTCCGGCATCAACCTGGGCGCCAACCTTGCCCGCGATCTTACCTACAGCGGAACGGTGTGCGCGGCTATCGAAGGGATCTATCACGAAGTGACCGCGGTCGCGGTGTCGCTGTACCTTGGCGGTCATCTCGAAGTGACGGCGCGCCAGTTCGAGTGCGCGGCGGCGTTGCTGGTCGAGCGGGT
>CAYNMQ010000224.1:0-3237 GCA_964398245.1 uncultured Spirochaetales bacterium
GATCATGACGAACCCTCCGTCAAAAAAAGTGAATATGCCTAGAAAGCGTCCTCACTGAAGACCGCTTCCCTAACCTTCGGAACAAAGTCCACCTGCAAATCGAGCGTCCGGTAAACGAACTTGGCCCGCGACAGGAAATACATCGCTTCCGGCTTCTGTATCTTGCCCTTTATCTCTATCTCCTGAAAAACGAAGGTCTTGGGGCGCCCCTGCTGGGGGCCTGCCATAAGCACGCCGGTCGTCAATAGAATCACTCCCGCGGCCATAACTCGTCTTAGCGGCACCAAGAACTTCCTCACGGTTTACACCCTAGTGCGAATGACCGCATTTCATACCTTTTTCTTGGGAAGAAATCAATTTTTTTATCACTTTTATGGCTCCGTATTCTTTGGCGTTTTCTCGCCCTCCGGAGGATGAGGCGTCTCGGGGGAAAGCGGCGGCGCGTTACCCGCCTTGAGCGCCTCTATCCGTTTCTGGACAAAGAGCCGCGCGTCATGTTCCTCGCCAAGGTCGGCATGCTTCGCGAGGAATTCGACATACGCCTCTATCGTATCTTTTGCCTTCGCCTCCTCCAGATCCTTCATCAACTGTTGATACTGGCGTTCCTCTTCCTCCTCTTTTTTCCGTTTCGCTTCCATCTTCTGTCTCTGCTTGATCCTCAACTCTATCTTCTTCTTTTCGGTTTGCGCCTCTTTCAAGTATTCGGCTATCCGCTTCTGCTCCTCCTTGTCACGCTTATCCACCATGGCAAGGTACCTGGTCAAATAGGCCGTCGCGGTATCGAGGCGCGCCGGCTGCCCGTCTCCCTCGATATCGTTGTCGAGGTAGAGGATGGCAAGATTATAGATGATATCTTTCATCATTTCCTTGGGCGTCGCCGGGTCTTTTTCCAAAGAAACAAGAATGTCCCGGGCCTGCTTGTATTCTTTCAGCCCTTTCAAGGCGACCGCAAGATTGAATTTCGCTTCGAGAAAATCGGGAGATATCTTCAAGGCGAAATCGAGTTCCTGTTTCGCTGTGCTGAAATCCTCTATCTCCATCGCAAGGACCGCCAACATATTGGAAACCTCCGGCAACTCCGGGTTGAGTTTCTTCGATTTCCGGAAGTGCTCGGTCGCCCGCTGTTTGTTCCCTTGCTTGTATTCGAGGAAACCGTATATCCGCTGGAGACGGAAATTGTCGGGGTTGATCTGCTCGGCGGTCGAGAAGATCATCTGCGCAAGCTCGAGCATGCCTTGATAAAAATAGGCGGTGCCGAGAGACACCATGGCATCCACATTCTGTTCGTCCTCCTTCAGCGCCGCCTTGGCATGTTTGATGCACTCGTCATAGTTCTTCGCCTTCAGATAGAGCCATGCAAGGAAGTTGTTCCGCACGACAACATCGGTGATCGTGTCCGCAAGGCGGTGATACTCGTCGGCTCGCAGGTTCTTCTTGCGCTCGTCCAGAAGCACCATGTTGTATAAAGCCTGTTCCTGTATCTGCCGCGCCGTCACCGCCTTCTCGTACCACTGTCGCGCCTCGTCGAGTTTGCCCTGCCGCTCAAGGCAAAGCGCTATGTTGTAGGCGATGGACCCGTTGTCCTTGTCCTGCGCGAACGCCTTTTCCCATTCCTTGAAAGCCGCGTCGCATCCTTGTGAGAAATAGCGTTCGACCCCTTTCCCGAACTCTTCCTTCGCCGGCCCGACATAGCGCGTCCCGTCGAAGAAACGCTCCCGCTCCGACTCCTTTTGTCGCTGAGCATCTTCATCGCGTTTCTTCCTTTCCTCGTCGAGAACGGGGTGCTCGCTCTTCCCGGGGGAGGTCGCCGGCGAGGCCGTTTCGCTCCCCTCGGGCGTCGCCTTCTCCTTTGCGCCTTTGTCCGTTTCCGCCTTCTGCTCGGTGGGGGTCTCTTTCGTCCGCGCCGCCTTCTTCTCCGGCGATGTCGAGGCGCATCCCGCCGCGAACGCAAAGGCGACGAAAAGATATACGAACGGCAATGAAAACCGGATTCGCAGTTCCTTCATCTCATTCCCCTTTGGGAGGCTCTTCTCCGGCCGGTTTCTCTTCCTTCTTGATACCGGCCCGCTTGTACACCTTCTTTTCGGGACGGTCCAAGGTCAGCATGACCGGATATCCCGACTCGAGGACGGTATTGATGCCGTACCGCGGCGCCTTGCCGGCACGGAACTCCTCGGGACGAAGCTTGGAGAGTTTCTCGATGATAAGGGTCGTCCATTTGTTGAATATCCGCGCTTCCTTCGCCTTTTCCAGCGTGCCGACATAAATGTCGACCGCCTGCTGCTCAAGCGGCGCGATCTGCTCGTTAAGCATCTGCTGGTACATGTCGGCCGCCTCAGGGTCCTTCTCGATCTCTTTCGGGATCGGCGTGTCGATCAGCGCGGCCGCAAAAAGCTGAAGGATGTTCCCCTGCCGGTAAAGAGCGGCATACGACCACTCCGACTTATATTTGAGGATCTCTCCGTAGCGCTTTCCCAATTCCTGAGACGCCGTCTTCTTCGCCTTGAGCGCTTCCTCGAGTTTCTTGAGATTCTGTCCGCCGATCTTGAGTCTTTCGTAGTCCGCGAAATCGTCCTCTATCAGTTTGAACTCCGCCTCCGCGGCGTAGGCGTTCGCCTCCTCGCTCTCCACCTTCTTGGCGTTATAGTACTCAAGGATCTTCGCGTAGGTGTCCTTCGCCCGCTTCCAGTCCCCCAGCTTCTCCTCATAGGTCTTGGCGATCTGATAGTAGGCGCGCAACACGAGGTTCTGCACCGCGGGATCGTTACGATAGGTGTCAATGAACTGTTCGAGACGGGATATCATTCCCTTCCAATCTTCGGCCTTTTGATGCATGAGGCCTACGAAGTACGCTGCCTCCTTGCCGTCGGGCTTATCGGCCTGTTCCTTCGCATAGAGGGCATAATAGGTGGCCGCCTCCCGATACCGCTTGAGTCTCTCGAGAAGCAGTGCCGCATTATATATGGCAAAGAGCCTTTTCTCGTTCGTCGGATATTTTTTATAAAGGAGCAGATAGGCGTCCAACGCTTTTTCGAAATTATACGAGCGCTCGGCGTTGTAGGCCACCAAGAAAAGGGATTGCGGCGCTATGGGCGAATAAGGGTACTCTTTGTAGATGCGCTCGTGAATGGTCATCGCCGAATCGAACAAAAGCGCCTTCTCGAAGTTGTAGGCGGCATTAAAAAGGGCCTTGTCGGCATCTTGGTGGTAGGGGTGCTCCGCGAGGCTGCGCAGATA
>CAYNMQ010000225.1:0-3226 GCA_964398245.1 uncultured Spirochaetales bacterium
GCATCATCGCGTTCCTTGCCTGCCAGCCGGCGATATTCTTCCTCGGTCACGGCTTTGTGGACGAACTCGATTTCTGGGGCGGCACAGTGTTCCTCGTCCTGTTCGCCACGGTCGAGACCGTCATCTTCGGCTGGGTCATCGGTATCGACAAGGCATGGGAGGAGATGCATCTGGGGGCCGATATCCGTATCCCGTCCGCCTACAAGTTCATCATCAAATATGTGACGCCGCTTTACCTCTTCGCGATACTCGGCGCGTGGAGTTATCAGCAGTTCATCCCCACGATACTCATGGAGGGGGTGGCCGACGCCGACAAGCCCTACATCTGGGGGGCCCGGCTGCTCGTCTTCGGCGGGCTCGCGGCGGTCATCATACTCACCATCTATGCGGTGCGGCGGTCGAAGAACAGCACAACAACGGGAGGTGCGGCATGAACACGAGCGCACTCATCTTTATGGCACTCTCGTGGGGCGGCATCGGCACGCTCCTTGTCTTTTCCTATTACCGGATGTTCCGGAACAAATAACCTACCAAGACGGAGGATCTCATGAGACTTTTT
The DNA here is from genome assembly GCA_964398245.1 of uncultured Spirochaetales bacterium. Taxonomy (GTDB): domain Bacteria; phylum UBP6; class UBA1177; order UBA1177; family JAKLFG01; genus CALITV01. The sequence goes on from CAYNMQ010000225.1 coordinate 560, forward strand.
TTGACTTTTTGCCTGCTTTCCGCCGCCATTCTACTTGTCGCCTGTTACTCTGGACCGAACACCGACACCGACACCGACCCCGGAACGCCCGACGATGGCTCGACGACCGACACCGACACGACAGGGAACGACACCATTCTCTCGGACGAGGATGAAACCGCCGGCGACGAGGACACCACCCCGACCGACGAGGTGAAACCTGACGACGACACCTATGTCATCGGCGACTGCACTCCGATCACCATCACCAATGTCGTGTTGATATCTGGATCAAATCGCTACGAGGGAGGATTCTCGGAACCGCTCGGCGACGAGACGCTCGCAGACATCTTCTCGCTCCAGTTCTACATTGACGAAACCACCGTGCAGACCGAACTCGCCGTCGGCACCTACGACCTCGGTGCCGGCAAAAACAAGAACTTCGCGACCTGCACCGAGTGCGCGCTCATCTTCGAAGACTACAACCCCGACGAAGGCACCATCGCCAAGCGGTACTTCCAGTACGACGGTTCGATCGAGATCTCGGAGGTCAAGCCGGGAACGCTCGAATCGAAGGGCACCATCGACGCGCGACTCGTCGAGGTGACGATAGAGAGCGGCACCTACATCTCGACCCCGATCGCCGGCGGCACCTGCTACAAGGTGACCGGCTCGTGGGACACCATCTGTGTCCCCGACTGCACCGACAAGGCGTGCGGCCCCGACGGCTGCGGCGGCGTCTGCGGCGAGGAGTGCGAAGCGGGCTTCCAGTGCAACGCGGAACAGACCGACTGCGTCCCCTGCACCGTCGTGCACATATCCGACATCGCCCCCAACGCCAGCTATCCGAACGTTTATGAGGGCGTCATCGCCGAGAAACTCGGCGATGAGACCTTCGACGACCTTTTCTGGATCGAATTCTACGGCACGCAGGCGGTCGGCACCCACGACCTCGCCAGCACCAACTACTTCGATTGCCCGTGGTGCATCATGATAGCGCAGGACAGTAGCGAAGATCCCGCCGCCAAGCCCAAGAACTTCTTCCAGGATTCCGGGTCGCTCATCATCGAGGCGATCAATCCGGTCGAAGGCGAGATGGGAGCCGAATCGAAGGGCCGCCTCGAGGGCGTCCGCTTGGTCGAAGTGACCGTGGCGAGCGACTACACCTCCACCCCGGTCCCGGGCGGCGCCTGCATCACCATTGCCGATACCGCGTGGGACACCATGCCCGCCGAGACCGATGAGGATTCTCTGACCCCCGACAACTAACCCTCACCGATCCTTCATTCTTTCCGGGCGGGGGCGACCCCGCCCGTTCTTTTTCAGATACGGCCGTTGCGACGGAACGAGTAGAGCGCGTCACGGGTGAGGATGATGTGATCCATCACCTCGATGCCGAGGATCCGTCCCGCTTCGACCAGCCGGCGGGTGACATCGAGGTCGTCGCTCGACGGCTCGACACTGCCCGACGGGTGGTTATGGACGAATATGACCCCCGCGGCGCGGTCGGCTATCGCCTCGGCGAAGACCTCTCGCGGGTGGACGAGCGACTGGTTGAGCGTTCCGATGAACACGACGCGGTCGCGGATGACACCGTTGGCGCCGTCGAGCGTCACGGTAAGGAAATGCTCCTGTTTGCGCGTCCGGTACGCGGCGCAGAGCTCCGCCACATCCTCCGGCTCCCGCACGCGCCGCTTCTCCTCGCTCGGCAGGAGATAGCGCCGTCCCAGCTCGAACGCCGCGGCGATCTGGGCCGCCTTCGCCGCCCCCACCCCCGGTATCCTCCTGAGGGCATCGGGATCGGCCGTGCCCTCCGCCCCGTCAAGCGTCCGGCGGATCGCCTGCGCCAGCTCAAAGAGCGTATGCCCCTTCTGTCCGCTTCCGATGATGAGCGCGATGAGCTCCTCGGTCCGCAGTGCCGCCGCCCCCTTTGCCGCGAGCTTCTCGCGCGGCTTGTCATCCTTGTACAGTTCCGCGATGCGTTTTACCATGACCATCCTCCCGGGACGATTCATCCTAGGATGTGATGGTATCATGTCAAGAAAATATCTCCCTGATCTTAAGAAGGTAAATATATCTTGCAAGGAGACCTTCTTTTCGGTAGCATAGATGCAATGAGGGTGTCGGGACCTCCTGTTCCGATAGGCGATGCGGGCAGTCGGGCCGCTGTCTGGTGTATGTACTACATTTTTATGAGGTGCACCATGGGACAGTCGGTCGATCCTTCTTCCCCCAAAAACAAAGGGCTCGGCCTCATCCTGCGCACATGCTGGATGATATGGGGCTATCTGCCACTCATGTATTTCGCCAAAATGATCGTCTACGGCGGCGCGAAGATCCCGTCGTTCACGGATCTGGGGGTTCTCGTCAACCTGTTATTTATCGTCGCGGTCCGCTATCTCGACATCCGCTACTGCGATGGCATGACCGCCGATGGACAGCCGGCGACGATGGCCGATTTCCGCTCCTTCTCGCTCAAGGCGGCCGGATTCTTCCTCTTCTTCTGGGGAATGCTTCACTATCTGGCATACTGAACGGTCAGTTGTGCAGGTCGCGCTGGATCTCTTCTTCATCGGTCGTTCCCGGCGTCTCCGACGTCTCGGCTCTCTCCCGGTGAGCCACGACGCCGAAGGTCATGACCAGCGAGGTGACCACGATCACGAGGAACAGCATGCCGTCGGTGAACCC
>CAYNMQ010000226.1:0-3208 GCA_964398245.1 uncultured Spirochaetales bacterium
CGTTGTCAACGATGGGCTTCTCCTGACAGACGGCGCCGCTTGCCTCTTCGACGCATATCTTTCCGTCCGCCGCGCAGTCGGTCGAAGAGGTCCACTTGCCGTCGGTGCACACGACGATCGCATTGCCGGCGCAGGCCGATGCGTCGCCGGTGCAGTCGCCGCCTATCTGCTCATCCTCGACACAGGCGCCGTTCTTGCAGACCTTCTGTTCCGTGCTGCAGTCCTTGTCGAGCGCAAGCGCTCCGTTCTCGCATCTGAGCACGCGGGTGTAATCCCACGAGCAGATGAGGCCGTCGCCCTTACAGGCTTCACCGACTTCGGCGATCGGTTCGTCGCTGCCGCCGGAGCAGGAAATGACAAGAAGCGCCGCCAGCGCTACGAACGACACATTCACGCGAAACATGGATATCCTCCATGGTTTATTTGGTTAGTACGAGGCCAGTATAGTGCCTTCAAAAAGGAAATCAACAGGTTTTTCGTGCTTGCCGGAAAGAGATATCCTCGCTTGACAGGCGGAGCCTTCACGGCGTATGATGCCCTGTTCGAAGAGCAACGGGAAGTCGAGGGAGCGCCACATGGGAAGAGAAGAAGCAAAGCGGGCCATCTATCCCGGGAGTTTTGATCCCATTACCTACGGTCATATTGACATCGCCCAGCGAAGCCTCAAGATCTTCGACGAGATCGTCATCGCCATAGGAGACAACCGGAACAAGAAGCCGCTGTTCACCAAAGAGCGCCGCTTTGCCCAGATCGCCGAGATCTTCGCCGACAACCCGGCGGTGCGGGTCATGACCTTCGATGGCCTGCTCGTCGATCTCGCCCGCTCGCTCAACATCTTCACCGTCATCCGCGGACTGCGCGCCGTCTCCGATTTCGACTACGAGTTCCAGCTCTCCTGCTTCAACCGGCGCCTCGAGCCGCGCCTCGAGTCGTTCTTCATGATGACGAGCGAGAAGTATTTCTACATCTCCTCGAACATGATACGGCTCGCCAACGAGATGAACGGCGATATCAGCGACTTCGTGCCGCCCAATGTGCTCGCCGATCTCCGCGGTATGCGCAAATGAAAGAATTGCTTTCGTCTCCCGCCAAGATAAACCTCCGGCTCGACATCGTCGGGCGCGATCCGGCAAGCGGCTATCATTCCCTCGAAATGGTGCTCGCGCCGGTGACGCTGGCGGACGAGATCGTCGTGGAAGATGCCGACCGGTTGACGGTGCGCGTCGAGAACTGCTCCGAAACCATACCACAGGAACGCAACATCGTCTATCGCATGATCCGCGCGGTCGAAGCGGAGATAGGGCAGGAACTTCCTCCACTTGCCGTAACGATCCGAAAAGAGGTGCCGACCGGCGGCGGCATGGGCGGCGGGTCGAGCAACGGCGCCGCGATCCTCCGTTATCTCGACCGTCGTTTTTCTCTTTCCTTGGGTATCGAACGCATGACACGGATCGCCGCGTCCATCGGCAGCGACATCCCTTTTTTCCTTTACGGGACTCCGGCCATCGTTTCAGGGTTCGGCGAACGGGTGACGCCGGTAAAGATGGCCTCTTTTCCCTTCCTTCTCCTTCTGGTGCACCCCGGTTTCCCAGTCGATACCAAGGCAGCTTACGCGCTCTGGGACAAAAAAATGTTGACAAAAAGGGCACCTACGGCTACAAATCTCGCCCGTGTGTCGGCACTATGCTCTTTGACGGAATGGAATGATTTTCTGAGAAACGACTTCGAGTCGGTCGTCTTCGACGAGTATCCGGCGATCGCCGCACTGGCACGCCGGTTGTGCGAAGCGGGGGCCGAAAGGTCGCTTCTCACCGGCAGTGGTTCCACGGTGGTCGGTTTTTTTACCGATACAACGCGGCGCGAACGGGCATTCGAACGCTTGCGGAGCGACTACCGGTTTGTACGGAAGGCCGAGATCTTTGAATAGCGAAGAATGGGGCGTCGTCAAGCGGAAAGACTCCGGATTTTGATTCCGGCATACGGGGGTTCGAATCCTCCCGCCCCAGCCATTTTGTGAGAATGGAGGAGAGACGATGGAAACGGTATCGTTGACTGTGTTCCCGAGGACGCCGGGCAGGCGATATGTGAACGAGGCGCGCCGCAAGGGCTTGATCCCCGTCAATATCTACGGAAAGGCGCTCGAGAAGAACATCACCGGAGCGGTCGAGCGCGGCAAGGTTGTGAACGCGCTCCTTTCGCCGAAGGGACGCAATGTGCTCCTTACCTTGGAGACCGAAGGCAGGAAGCTTTTGGCGCTGCCGCGGGAGATAGACATAGACCCGGTCAAAAATTCACTGCGACACCTTGACCTTCTGGTCATTGACGGCGAGGAGCCGATCACGGTGAATGTCCCGGTGATCAAGGAGGGGCGTTCGCAGGGCGAGATCCTCGGCGGACGGGCGCTCGTGGTGCTTCGGGAAGTGCCGGTCCGGTGCCTTCCGGCGAAGATACCGGAAAAGATCGTCGTGGATGTTACGCCGCTCGACATCGGCGGAAGGATCATGCTGAAGGATCTGCCCTATCCCGAAGGCGTTACCCCCGCCCTCCGCGAGAATGTTCCCGTCATCGTCGTCAATAAGGGAAGAGGCCAGACGGCCGAAGAGGCGGCGGCCGAGGGTGCGGCGAAGCCGGCCGAAGGCGAGGCGAAGCCGGGCGCCGAGGGAACGGCGAACCCGGCGGATGGCGCCGAGAAGAAGACGGATAAAGGCAAGGCGGACAAGCCGGAAAAAGGCGGCGATAAAGAGAAGAAAAAATAACCGTCAGGTCGTTGGCCGATGCCGTTCCTGCTCCTTGCGGGACTCGGCAATCCCGGGTTCCGATACGAAAAGACCCGTCATAACATCGGTTTTCGATTTCTCGATGCGACAGCGGCGGATGCCGGTTTCCCTCCGTTCTCCTATGAGCGGAAGTTCCTTGGCTTCATATCGCGACGCGACGATGCCGACCGGCGCGCGCTTCTGCTCAAGCCCGACACCTACATGAACCTTTCGGGCAACAGCGTGCAGGCGGTCGCCCGTTATTTCGGCATCGCGCCGGAGGAGATCGTCGTCATCCATGACGACCTCGACATCCCGTTCGGCACCGTAAAGATCAAGACGACCGGCGGCGCAGCGGGACATAAGGGACTCGACTCGATCATCGCATCGCTCGGGACGCCGCAGTTCGCGCGGATACGGCTCGGGATAGGGCGGCCGCCCGACGGGATGGA
>CAYNMQ010000227.1:0-3203 GCA_964398245.1 uncultured Spirochaetales bacterium
TCCCATCGTCGGCCCCATCATCGCGGCGGCGGCCTTCGGCTGGGGTCCGGCGCTCCTCTGGCCGCTTCTCGGCGGCGTCTTCATCGGCGCCGTGCACGACTACCTCGCCCTCATGCTCTCCGTGCGTCACGGCGGCACCTCGATACCCGACATCGCCGACCGCTATGTCTCGCGGAGGGCGCGCCTGCTCTTCCTCATCTTCGTGCAACTCGCGCTCATCCTTGTTATCGCCGTCTTCGCGGCGCTCACCGCCAAAATGTTCCTCTCGACGCCCGAGATCGTTCTCCCCACCTTCGGCGCGATCCCGCTCGCGATGCTCTTCGGTCTCTTCCAGTATCGCTGGACCTCCGCGGGGCCTCTCTGGCTGCGCACCATCCTCGCCTTCGGCATCCTCGTGCTCCTCATCTATCTCGGCTACCTCTTTCCGCTTTCCCTGCCGCTTGATGCCGAGACCGCTTATGTCGTCTGGTTCCTTCTTCTCATGCTCTACGCCTACTTCGCCTCGACCCTGCCGGTGTGGATACTGCTCCAGCCGCGCGACTACATCTCGAGTTGGGTGCTCATCGTCGGCGTCGCCCTTGCCGTCGCCGGCATCGTCGTCTCGCATCCGGGGCTCGACTTCACCACGACGACCACGAACATCGAACGACTTCCCCTCTTTCTTGGCTGGTATGATCCCGAAGTCGGCCCGCTCGTCCCCTTCCTCTTCATCGTAATCGACTGCGGTGCCATATCGGGGTTCCACTCGATCGTCGCCGGCGGCACGACGACGAAACAACTCACCAAGGAACGGCACGCCCTGCCGGTCTCCTACGGCGCGATGCTCGCCGAGTCGCTCATCGCCGTCATCGCCATCATCGCGGCAGGCACCCTTTCGTGGCACGGCGAAGGCGGCCTTACCACAACCATGAAAGGGGCTGGCCCCGTCGGCGCTTTCGGCAAGGGATTCGGCTCGTTCACCGCGTTCCTCTTCGGCGAGAAAGGCGGCATGCTCGTCGGCATCACGATGGTCAACATCTTCGTCATGACGACCCTCGACACCACCGTCCGTCTCGGGCGCTTCCTCGCCGCCGAGACGGCGGGAGACTCACTGCCGATACTGAAAAAAAATCGTCACTTTGCCACGCTCGTGCCCATCATTCCGGCGTTCCTTCTCGGTATCAGCGGCGCGTGGAAGACCATCTGGCCGCTCTTCGGCGCGGCGAATCAACTGGTGGGCGCCCTCACCTTAATCGTCATCACCGCCTACCTTTATAGCCGCGGCAAACCGACGCGCTATACCCTCTGGGCAACGACATTCATGCTCCTCATGACCATTGCGGCGCTCTCCTTCCTTGCCTATCGTTTTCTCGTCAATGCTTCTCCCGATTATGTCCTCGGCATTCTCGCCATTGCACTGGTCGTTCTTGCGCTCCTCATGGCGAAGGAGGGCATTTCTCTCGTCATGCGACGGGAGCCACCTCATAGGTAACCGTGCGATTTCGCACGCTCTTTTTACGCCACGATGCTTGAAAATACTTGTGAAAACCCCGCAACATGCTATGGTATCTTTCGTCAAAAGTTCACCAACAGAGTTTGGAGGAAGAACCATGATCCCGATGACCAAGATCTTTTGGGGAATGCTTTTGCCGCTTTGCCTCATCATGTGGGCATGCGAGAGCGGCTCCAAGAAGAGCACGAACGATGAAGAGCCCGGCGTTGACGCCGACTCCTCCGTGTCAGACGCCGACGGGTTGGTCACTGACGAGACGATCGCCGATGAGGTAGCTACCGACGAGATGCTCACTGATGAGACAACTACCGACGAGACGACCACTGATGAAGCGCTTACTGACGAGACAGTCACCGATGAGATAGTCACCGACGAGGGAATAACCGACGAAGCGATCACTGACGAGTCAATTACCGACGAGACAGCCACCGATGAAACGGCCACCGACACCGAGCCGGATGTCATCCCTGACAACGATGCACCCGAGGAGATATTCTGCGATGTCATCTACCGCTTCTACGACGGCAACACGCAACTCGGCCGCTTTCACAATGTGAAGACGGGCACCGGCTCGCGCAACACACTGGAAAACGCGGGAAAGAATGCGAGCGCAAGCAACCAATCGGGCCCCTTTGACGAAACCACCGCGTGGCCCGGCGGCTATGTGCGGCTCCGCTTCACGGCAAACGCCACCGGCACGGCGCCTGCCGACGATCCGGCGGTCCAACTTATCGAGTACTATATGCCGATAGAGTTCACCGTCTCGACGATGGGAACCAATGTGACGACCAATGTTGACCACTCGATGGGCCTCCTTACCCTGACGACCACCGGCTGCATTCCTGAGGCCGACGCCTGCTTGCCTGCCAACAACGCGCTGACGCTCAATCGAACCTGCACCGCCGTTGCGACCGGTACGGTGAGCGGCACGACCGTGACATGGGACACCTGCGATGTTCCCGACTATCCCGGTGCCTCGACGAGCACTTCGACCACGCCCAGCAATGCCCAGATGAACTGGACCACCGCCAAGGCGCAGGTGAACGGCGACCCGGCCGACAGCCCCGGCTGCGGCCACAACATGTCGAGTATCGGTAATGTGACCTGCACCGGCACCTTCTGTGGAGCGGTACCCGCCGACACGCTCGGCGTCCAGAACAACACATGGGATCAGGTGCTCCCCTCCTTCACCTTCAGTAGCACGGCCTACGAAAGCGCCCGCGTGACGATCCCCGAATTCATCATTCCCGATAAGATGTCCGATGTCTACAGCGGCATCAATGTGAATGTCGGCAACGGCTCGGCGGTCGCCTCCCACATGGAGTGCGGTACGCTCGCCGAACTCACCTGCGACGAGAACTAAGAAAGAAAAAGGTGACAATGTCTTCAAAATAATTGTCAAAAAAGCGTTTCTGGGATATAGTGGCTCGGTAGGGGTTGTGTTTCGTTCTAAAACAGGGGGTATGTATGAGCACGATGGTACGAATTTGCTGGGTTATGGCACTCTTGTCTCTTTTCGTGCTTGCGGCGTGCGATAGCGGCACGAAAAAGATCGTTCCCAAGGACACCGCCGCGGTAACCGACGACGACACTTTTCTCGCCGACGAGGACGGGCTGTGGCCCGACGAGGATGGCATCGTATCCCCCGACGAGGAAGAGGAAGACGGCGAGCCGCACGACGGCGACGGTCTCGGCGACGGTGACCAAGTCG
>CAYNMQ010000228.1:0-3170 GCA_964398245.1 uncultured Spirochaetales bacterium
GAACGCTGGTCGAAGGCCGAAGGCATGACAGCGAAGTTCAACGAATTCTGTAAAATGAATATCTGCGCCTCTGAACAAAAATGAGCAAAAACGAAATTCCACTTTCTCAGGCCAACAAAGAACACAAAAAGATTCTGTTTACAACGCTAATGGCTCATCGCTATTACGAACTCATAAAACACATCATTAAGACTAGACGGGAAAAGACTTTCTTCCCATTAGAAAACTATCTTAGAAAAGGAGACCGTCCCCCGACCAGTCTCTGCTACGAAGCATTCCTTTTGGTGTTCGCTCTAGTCGACAACCTTGTTAGGTACTACAAGATATGCGAGAGAATGCCGGACATAGAAGTTGACGGAAAAAAACCTATAGCGCAATCAACAATCCGCGAAGAACTCAAGAAACATCTCGGTATTCTTAAGGAGGCACGAAACAAACTCCAACATATAGACGAGTACCTCATGGACGGCGGGGATGGCTCGTTTCTCGGAGCCATATGTTGGACAAAAAATGAAAACCTCTTCTTGCTCTTTTGGGCAGAAACTGGACAGGGGAAGGAAGCATACAGCATACCATACGACACGGTTTTACAAAGATACATCTCCAATTTTTGCTATGTCCATAACAAAGTTTTGTATGACCTAGAGAAGTCTTTGGAATTTCTTGAGAAACATCATGGCTGGTTGTCCAATTCGATTAGAATAGAAACGAACGGAAAACCATATTCACCAGAACAAGAGTTCATAGGAATTCATCTTGAGCCTCCTCGTATAATTAACTCAGAGTAAAGAGCCGTACTCCGCCGCGTGGGGAAGCGGGGAGTGGGGAAGCGGGGTCAGCGGGAAGCGGGGGAAGCGGGGTCAGTCCTCCATTTTACGGTTTCGCCCACCTCCCTACCCCTCTCCTGAACCGCTCCGCGCCGCCGTTCGCGGGATGGCGGAGCACCTTGTTTTCTTCCAGTTTCAGGTAGCGCCCCGCCTTCTTGCCCACCGCAAGCACGAGTGCCCCGGGGAAGAGGGCGATGAAATCGTCTATGAAGGAGAGATAACGCGCTATCTCTTCGTCGGTCGGGGTCCGGTTCGAAAGGGCGTCGTCGGGATAGTCGCTACGGCGCGGGTGGAACGGGAAGATATTCCAAGTGACGACCGCGCGGGGATCGAGGCCGTTTTCCAACACCGTGCTCCACACGATCGTCGCTGTCGGCTCGTTGAAGCCGTGTCGCCGCACCGTGTCGCTGAGGTTCGGCCCATTCGGGTCGCTGGTGCGGGGATGATAGCCGTCACGGGGGAAGCCCCTCACCTGACGGCCGCACAGTATCCGCTCCGACATCATGGCGATACCGGAGAACTTCGCCCCCTGATAGCCCGCCGCCTCGCCGATGAGGAGAATCTTCGCCTTCTCCTCCCGCTCCGAGAGGAACCGGACGAGATTCTCGCGCCGCATCCGCGGCGCATCGGGCGACCTGTCGTAGCCGGGATCGTGGTCGCGCCACGGGTTGAAGAGACGACCGGCGGGAACCGTTACCGCCGCCAACCGCTCGACGAATGCACGAATCTTTTTTGACATGGTAACCTCCGCAAAAACCCTCATCTCGATCCTCTCCCTCCACCAGTCTTCGCATTGCTTCGCCTCGCAAGCAGAGAGAGGAAGCCCCTTCGCCCTATCGAGGGAGAAGGTTGGGATGAGGGTTTATCTTACTCCCCTCCCGGGACGCCGGTTGTCCCTCGAACACGGCGGTAAGTGCAGCAAAAGGGTTATCGCCCGCTCTGCAACAAATCAAAGAATTTCCCTCTGCCCAACGCCCTCCCCACAAAAAATTGCTAACCGCTCCCTTCCGTGATATGAGGCGGCGTTACGGATAACCATACCTTTCAGGAGGATACATCATGGCACCCAAGATCATGAAGGCAATCGACGGCAACATGGCAGCGACCCACGCGAGTTACGCGCTGACCGAGGTCGCGGCGATCTACCCCATCACCCCCAGTTCCAACATGGGCGAGTACGCCGACGAGTGGTCGGCCTACGGGCGCGAGAACATCTTCGGCGAGCGGGTCATCGTGACCGAACTGCAGTCGGAGGGCGGCGCCTCGGGCGCGGTCCACGGCTCACTCTCGGCCGGTGCGCTCACCACCACCTACACCGCGTCGCAGGGACTCCTGCTCATGATACCGAACCTCTACAAGATAGCGGCGGAACTCCTGCCGGGCGTCTTCCATGTCTCGGCGCGCACCGTCGCGTCCCACGCGCTCTCCATCTTCGGCGATCACAGCGATGTGATGGCCTGCCGCCAGACCGGCGCGTGCCTGCTGTCGTCGAACTCGGTGCAGGAGGCGCAGGACCTCGGGCTCGTCGCCCACCTGTCGGCCATCCGCGCAAGCCTGCCGTTCATCCACTTCTTCGACGGTTACCGCCCGAGCCACGAAGTGAACAAGATCGCGATGATAGACTACGAGGACATCAAGAAGATCGTGGACTATGACGCCATCGCGGCCTTCAAGGAGCGCGCCCTGCGTCCCGAGCGGCCCATCATGAAGGGAACGGCGCAGAACCCCGACATCTTCTTCCAGGCGCGCGAGACCTGCAACCCCTACTACGACGCCGTGCCGCAGATCGTGCAGGAGGAGATGGACAAGGTCTTCTCGATCACTGGCCGCCGCTATAGACTCTTCGACTATGTCGGGCACCCCGAGGCCGATCGGGTCATCATCGCGATGGGCTCCGGCTGTGAGACGATAGAAGAGACGATCTGCCACCTCATGGGCAAAGGCGAAAAGGTCGGCCTCATCAAGGTGCGCCTCTACCGTCCCTTCTCGCCGGAACACCTCCTGCAGGCGCTTCCGCACACGGTGCGCGCCATCGCGGTCCTCGACCGCACCAAGGAACCGGGCGCCGAGGGCGAGCCGCTCTACAAGGATGTCTCCACCGTCCTCTACGAGCAGGGCGAGGACATCACCGTGGTCGGCGGCCGCTACGGCCTCTCCTCGAAGGAGTTCACCCCCGGCATGGTCAAGGCGGTCTTCGACAACCTCAAGAGCCGTCAGCCCAAGCACAACTTCACCGTCGGCATCACCGACGATGTCTCGTTCACCTCTCTGCCCTACGAGCCGCTCGACACCGTGCCCGCCGGCACGCCGCAGGCCAAGTTCTGGGGCTTCGGCTCCGCCGGC
>CAYNMQ010000229.1:0-3168 GCA_964398245.1 uncultured Spirochaetales bacterium
GACGCTGCGGTCCTCCCCCGGCTCCTTGGATGTCACTTCGGGGCCGCGGAAGCCGTCGCTGTTGATCGAGATATAGGGCGTCTTGAAGGGGCGGTACCGGTAGAGGATCGTCCCCTTTTCGCAGAACGGCCGCCGGTCCACCTCAAGGAGGGTGTCCCGTATCTTCGCCGCGATCTCCCACTCCTCTCGCGAGAAGGTCCGGGCGATGTAGTACTCGATGTCGTTGCGGACATCGCGGGCATGGAACAGGCGGAGCGCTCCTTCGGCGAGCGCAAAGAAAAGGAGAAGCCCCGCCGCCAGCACGCCGGCACGCGCCGGCCATGAAACCGTATCGAGTTCTTTCTTCCACCGGACCATCGCTAGAACCTGAAATAGACGAAGGGGTTGTAGGATTCCATCGAGCCGTGCACAACAGCCGCGAGTCGAAGCAAAAGGCACCCGATAGAGAATACGAGGATCCCCGCCCTCTCGAATCGCCGGCGGACCGGGAACGCGAGCCGCTCGCGATAGGCCATAAGGCGCCTCAGGACAACGCGCCAGAGCGGCATCGCAAAGAGCGTTCCCGTCACGAGCGCCGCCACGGTCCACGGAGAAAGAACGCTTCCGACGGCCATTCCTGCCGGAGCGCCATGACCGACGAGGGCTTTCCAGAAGGTGAACGCCTGCGGCAGGTCGGATGCGCGGAAGAGCGCGAAGGTGAATACGATGACCATCCAGAAGTAAAGGTGTCCGACAAGCGCCCCGCCCCGTTTGAGGATCGCGCCGAAACCGGCATGTTCGAGCGCGAGAAGGCTCCCGTGGATGAAGCCGAAAAGGATGTAGGTCCACGACGCGCCGTGCCACAGGCCGACCAGCGTGAAGACCACGACGAGATTGAGCGCCGTACGCCATTCCCCGCGGCGGCTTCCGCCGAGCGGTATGTAGAGGTAGTCACGGAACCACGAGGAGAGCGAGATGTGCCAGCGGCGCCAGAACTCGCGCACCGAGCGGCCGATGTAGGGGTAATCGAAGTTCTCGGGGAACCGGAAGCCCAGCATCCTGCCCAAACCGATCGCCATGTCGGAGTAGCCCGAGAAATCGAAGTACACCTGTATGATGAAACACCCGGTGCCCAGCCACGCGAGCGGCGTCGTGAGTTCGGCAGGAGAAAGGGCGAATATGCGGTCGGTGGTCACGGCGAGCGTATTGGCGACGAGCACCTTCTTGGCAACGCCGATGATGAACCGGCGCAAGCCCCCGGCGAAGGCGGCGAGAGAGATGCGGCGCCGCACGAGCGCCGCGGCGATATGGCCATACCGGACGATCGGACCCGCGATGAGTTGCGGGAACAGGGCGATGTAGAGCCCGACCTTGAGCGGATCGCGTGCCGTTTCGACCCGCTTGCGGTAGCAGTCTATGACATAACTCATCGCTTGGAAGGTGAAGAACGAAATCCCGAGCGGCAGATGGATCCGCGGCACCGGCCATAGCGGCATCCCCGCCGCGCCAAGGAGACGGTTCGCCTCGTTCACGAAGAACACCGCATACTTGAAAAAGCAGAGCACCGCGATGTTCGCGATGAGCGCCGTTGCCAGTATCGCTCTCCGCCGCCCCCCCTCGGGAGCGCGGTCCATGAGCAACGCCGCGCCCCAGTTGAGGACTATCGAGGTGAGCATAAGGAGCGTGAACCAGCCCTCGCCGTACGCGTAGAACAGAAGGCTCAGGAGAAAGAGAAGGAAGTTGCGGAGCCGCGGCGGCAGAAGCAGATGCACGACGAGCACCGTCGGCAGAAAGGCGAACAGGAAAGAAGGGGAACTGAACACCATGATAGCGCACCTCGCCCGCGACGAGGTCATTCTGAAGAGCCTGCCGAGAAAAGCAACATTTTTACCGTCAGATGCAAGATTCAGGATTTGTTTGACAACGACGCATTCCTCGCTATAAAAGGGCGCAAGTGAGTGGGGCTGTAGCGCAGTTGGGAGCGCGCTAGAATCGCACTCTAGAGGTCACCGGTTCGATCCCGGTCAGCTCCACCACTTCTCTTTTCTCCCCTTTGAGCCCTTGCAAAGTCGTTCGCTCCCCGCTATAAGTGCCGGTTGAGAGCCCATGAACAGAGGAGAGATCGCCATGATGACCAACCGAGAGATCGCCGGCGCCATGACGGTGAAATTGGACGCGGTACTACCGCCCGCCCCCACCTTCGAACCCGGTATCCGCCGGGCCCCGAAACGGGAGATGACGCTGACCAAGCAAGAGATCGCCCTCGCGCTCAAGAACGCGCTCCGCTATGTGCCGGAGGAGCTGCACGAGACGCTCGCTCCCGAATTCCTCGACGAACTGCTCACCCGCGGACGCATCTACGGCTACCGCTTCCGGCCTCAGGGGAACCTGTCGGGGAAACCGATAGATTCCTACAAGGGCGCCTGCGTTGAGGGGCGCGCCTTTCAGGTGATGATAGACAACAACCTCGACTTCGCCATCGCGCTTTATCCTTACGAACTCGTCACCTACGGCGAGACGGGGCAGGTCTGTCAGAACTGGATGCAGTACCGGCTCATCAAGAAATACCTTGAAGTGCTCACGCAGGAGCAGACGCTCGTCATCCACAGCGGCCACCCGCTGGGTCTGTTCAAGTCGAAGCCCGACGCCCCGCGCGTCATCACGACCAACGGACTCATGGTGGGGCTCTTCGACAACCCGTCCGACTTCAACCGCGCCGCGGCGCTGGGGGTCGCCAACTACGGGCAGATGACCGCCGGCGGCTGGATGTACATCGGGCCGCAGGGCATCGTCCACGGGACCTACAACACGCTCCTCATCGCCGGACGGCTCAAACTCGGCGTCCCCGCCGACGGCGATCTCGCGGGGAAACTGTTCGTCTCGTCGGGGCTCGGCGGGATGAGCGGCGCGCAGGGAAAGGCCTGCTGGATCGCGGGCGGCGTCGCGCTCATCGCCGAGGTGGACAAAAGCCGCATCGAGACGCGCCATTCGCAGGGCTGGGTCACCCATGTCACCGGAACGGCGAAAGAGGCGTTCGATCTGGCGCTCGGCATGGCGAAGAAAAAGGAGCGGGCGGCGATAGCGTTCCACGGCAACATCGTCGATCTGCTCGAATACGCGGTGAAGGAAAAGGTCGCCATAGATCTTCTTTCCGACCAGACCTCGTGCCACGCGGTGTACGAGGGGGGC
>CAYNMQ010000230.1:0-2290 GCA_964398245.1 uncultured Spirochaetales bacterium
GGACTATACCGGCGGGGCGCATGGCAATTCCTACTTCAAGACGGTCATCTTCGATTTCGAGGGGGTGACCGAGATCGGGCAGGCGTTCGCCGACGAGATATTCCGAGTGTTCAGGAGAGAGCACCCCGAGATACAGATTCTTTCGATCAATGCGGGTCCGGAGGTCGCTCAGACGATACGCCGGGCGCAAAGCGGCGATGCCGTCCCGGAAGAGAACAAGTCATAAGAAGAGATATCTAGGGCCGTTTGACGCCGACGGCGGCGACGCAGGCGGCGAGCGCCAGCAGATAGGCCGCCACCCCGGCGAAGAAGGTCACCGATATCCCGAAAAAGCGCGACAGCGCCGTCGCGAGCACCGATGAGACAACGCCGAGCGCTCCGTTGATGCCCCACAGCCACGGCCCCCACTCCTTCTGTTCGCCCGTAAGCGACGCCATGCCGGTCGGGAACGGCATCCCGAGCACCGTGCCGATCGCCGCCATCACCCCGGCGCTGTAAAGTATCCGTGCCGCGAGCGGCAGACCCGAGAGATGCGGCAGGACGAACATGTTGACCCCGCCTGCCGCCGTCACCACCGCGATAAGCAGGATGAAGATGTGGAGCGGTTTCAGTTTCCCTTTCAGCCGCCCCGCGAGCCAACTGCCGAAGCCGGTGAAGAGGAGTATCGTGCAGAGAACGACGAGCAGGCTGTAGGTCGGATGGCCGAGGAAGACGGTGAACTTCTGGATGAGCGCTATCTCGATGAGCATGAAACCGAGCCCGATGGCGGCGAAGTAGAGACTCCACGGGTGGCGGAGCATCGCCGCGCTCTTCCGTTCCATCGCCGAGAGTATCGGGACGATGACGAGCAGGAGCGCAAGCGCCGTCACGATACCAAGGAGAATGAAGAGATTGCGCACCGCGCCGAGATTGGTGTTGAGCGGGCCTTCCTTCTCGATGCCGCGGTACTTGAGGAGCGCCGAGGGTCTCAGCATGTTGAAGAAGAAGGGGTTGTCGTCGGTCGGCGCGGAGAGTTCGAGCGGATAGGCGGCGATCATCGCTTTTCGTTTCGCGGGATCCACGATATGCTGGAACACCGACTGCCCCTCATAGCCCGCCGCGAGAAGCACCTCGAACCGGTAGCGCTCGCAGGCGGTGAGAAAAGCGTGCACCGCATCGCCGTCGAACGGCTTTTTCGACACGATGATGGTGCCGGTGCCGTAGGACTCCTCCTCGCGCCGCCGCTTTTCGGCAGGATCGAGGTCGTCGGGGATGTCGCCCGAGAATGCGGTCGCCGCGAGCATGATGTGCTCGGCGGGCTTCTCGACGCCCGACGCCGCGAGCGCCTCGTAGGCGAGCGAGGCGAGCCGGAGCAGTTCTCCGGGCCGTTTCCGGTAGTACCAGCGCGACATCGTCACGACGCCGCGATCGGTGAGGCGCGAGAGGAAGACCTTCCACCCCTCGACGGTGTAGAGACTGTTCTCGGTGAGCACGAAGGCGCCTGATGCGGTCGCCGCCCACGAATCGATGAGGGAGGCCTGTATAATGTCGAAGCGCTCGCCGGTCCGTTCGAGGAAACTGCGCGCCTCGTCGTGGACAAGATGGACATTCGGCATTTCGGCGAAGGGATAGGTGAAGTCGCGGTAGGGGCCGTTGAGCGCCGCGAGTATCTGCCCGTTGATCTCGATGCCCCAGACCTCCTTCTGCCGGAAGTGGAGCGCCGAAAGGATGTCGCGCCCGCCGCCGACCCCGATGACGGCGACCCGCGCGTCGGGAACGAGGAAGTGGGCGAGGTTGGTGATGTCGTAGCGGAGATGATGCAGTTCCTCGATCGATCTTCCGCGCATCGTGATGATGGTGGCGGCGGCGGCGTCTATCACGAGGTTCTTCTGCCCAACCTTGTAGTCGGGGAACTCCTCGGGAAAGGCCGGCGAGGTGCCCCAGCCGAAGGCCGAGTCGAGGTAGTTGGCGATGGTGACGCGCGAAAAGGGGGTCCATGCCTCCCATTCGGTCGCAGTGTCCACGGCGATGTTCAGTTGACCGGTCTCGACCTTCTGCCATTCGATGCGGAAGAACCGCGCGAAGTGATTCGCGCCGGCGACAAGGACAAAAAGAAGGCAGATGACGAGCGCTGCGCGGCGACGGGTCAGGAAATAGGCGGCGAGCGCCGGGAGCGCCGCAACGAGGATGACGAAACTCACTGCGTCGGTGATGCGCAGAAGGATAAAGAAGAGGATCGTGCCAACGGCGGCGCCGGCGAGATCGGCGGCGTAGAGCGAGTTCACGAGCGCGATGAAGCGGGTCGAGAGTA
>CAYNMQ010000230.1:2300-3163 GCA_964398245.1 uncultured Spirochaetales bacterium
GTCTCGACCGCATACTCGGAGCCTGACGCGACGGCGTAGATGAGCGCCATCGAGTAAATGCCGACACCGGTCGGCCGCGGGACGAACGGTATCGAAAGGAGCGCGAGGAGCGACAGCGCCGTCGCGACCGAGAAACAGAGACCGTACCGGGCGATACGGCGGATCAGTTCCCCCTCGTCGAGTTCCGTCCAGCGCGAGACGAAGACCTTCGCCGCGCCGGTCGCCATCCCGAGCATCGCGATCGAGACCGCCATGAAGGCGTAGTGATACCACATGGTGACGCTGAAGATGCGGGTGAGCGCCGTTTCGAGCGCGAGCGTCGCGAGCGCCGTGAGAAAGATGACGAGAGAAAGCCGTCGGTTCATTCGAGCGCCGTCAGAAGCAGAAGCGCAGGCCGAGCCCGATGTTGAAGCCGGGCCAGAAATCGGGGAGGATGTCCATCACGAAGGCTATCTCGAAGAGCACTTCGAGCGGGAATGACTTCACCTGATAGAGGATGCCGCCGGGCACGCGGAATCCGACGAGGAACCACCACTCTGGATCGTTGTCGTCCCAGCGGTGACGGTCATAGGCGCCGATACGCATGCCGGGACCGACATAGAGCGCCGTGTCGCCCGCCGGTATCGGGATGAGGTCGTAGAAGCGGAAGAGATAGTCCACATGGAACAGCATCCGGGCGTGGTGATCGTAGCCCCATGACCACGCGGCGAGTGCGTCGATGCCCTGCTGTTCGTGAAAGAACCAGCGGAACGAAAGACCGGTCGGTTCGCCGAGGATGAAGCCGAGCCCGAACTGCTTCGATCTTGCCGGTGGCCACTTCGAGGGGAGCGTGACGGGCGCCTTGCCTTTTTTAGGGGCGTCGG
>CAYNMQ010000231.1:0-3162 GCA_964398245.1 uncultured Spirochaetales bacterium
GACATCCCGCGCGCCGCCTTCACGGTTCAGGAGCTCTGCGACCTCACCATCGAGTTCTATCGCCGCAACTATATCGAGGGGCTCTTTCTCAGTTCGGGCGTCATGCGAAACAGCGACTACACCATGGAGCGGATGATCCTCGTGGCGAAGAGACTGAGGGCCGAACATCTGTTCGGTGGCTATATCCACCTCAAGGCGATACCCGGCGCGAGCCGCGACCTCATCCGGCAGGCGGGACTCTATGCCGACCGCGTCTCGGTCAACATCGAACTGCCGACCGAGCGATCCCTGCGGCAACTCCCCGACAAGCTCCAAGAGGAGATCGTCTTCCCCTTGGGCGAGAGCGCGAGCGCCATTGTCGAGAAGCGCGACGAACGAAAACTCTTCCGCTCGGCGCCGCGCTTCGCGCCGGCGGGGCAATCAACGCAACTCATCGTTGGCGCCAGTCCCGAGAACGACCGCCAGATACTCACCCTCTCCGATGCCCTCTACCGCCGTTTTTCGCTCAAACGGGTCTATTACTCGGCATTCGTGCCGGTCTCGAACGATACTCGCCTGCCGGCGATCGCCACACCGCCGCTCCTGCGCGAGCACCGGCTCTATCAAGCCGACTGGCTTCTCCGTTTCTACGGCTTCTCGGTCGGCGAGATACTCGATGAACGGCAGGCGTTCCTTGACGAGGAACTCGATCCCAAGAGCGCGTGGGCGCTCCGCAACCTTCACCTTTTTCCCCTCGAGGTTATGCGCGCGCCGTACGAACTTCTCCTGCGGGTGCCGGGCATCGGCGTGAAGAGCGCGCGCCGCATCGTCGTTGCCCGAAGACAGGGGACACTTTCGATAGACGACCTCGCAAAACTCGGCGTCGTCATGAAGCGGGCGCGACATTTCCTCACCGTGGGCGGCCGGATGGCGTTACCGGGGTCCGGCCGTCCGCTTCGCCTCGTGCGACGCGACCTCGTCACGCGCGCCCTCCTCGAGCCGTCACGGCAACTGCCCCTTTTCGCGCCGTGAGCATCATTTACCGCTACGACGGATCGTTCTGTGGATTTCTCTGCCTGCTCGACGAAGCGCTTCGCCGCCCCGAACGCCCCTTCGCCATCATCACCGAGAATGACCGGCAAATGGCGCTCCTCGTGGAGGTGCGCACCATCGAAAGCGACGAGAAGCGGGCCGACGCTTTCTGGGAACGACTCTGCGCCGCCTTCAGTAAGCGGACGGCCCGGGCGCTCATGCACGCCTTCCTTGCCGACCATGCGCAGCGCGACATTTTCATATTCGACTATCTCTCCTTCCTCCGCGATGCCGGACCGCAGGGAGCCGCACGCCTTGCCCACCCATCGGTAAAACCGCTCTATGACCTCATCCGTCAGGTCACCTGCGAGGCGCACCGGCTCACCGGCCTTTTGCGCTTCACCCGCGTCAAAAGCGGACTTCTCGTCGCTTCGCTCGAACCGGACCACCGCGTCCTGCCGCTCATCGCTCCGCATTTTGCAAGGCGTCTCCCCAACGAGCGGTGGCTCATCGCAGACATCCGGCACCAGTTCGCCTACTACTGGGACACCGTTGTGCTCCACGAGGCGTTGCCGGAGCCGGAGGTTGTTGCGCTCGAAAACCGACCGTCCGACGGCACCGACGCTGACCCCTATGAGCGCCTCTGGCGCAGATACTTTCAGACAGTGGCGATAGCAGAACGGCGCAATCCCCGTTGTCAGCGACGCTTCATGCCGGAGCGCTACTGGAAGCATCTCACCGAGAAGCGGTAGCATACCGCTGTTCTCGAAAAGCCGGCGAGGCGCCGCTTTTTGTTGCAAAAATGGGAGGTTTCCGTTAGAGTCGCCCCGATGAAACTGCGCATAAGGAGGATGCGATGTACAATGTGGCGGCAAGCCTTGGGGGCGGGACGGTCATCGCGCTCGTCATCGCCGCGGCGACCGGCTGGCGGTGGTGGGGCTTCGGCGTGTTCATCGGCCTGTTCCTCGCCATCGTCGCCTTCTTCGTGATCTCGCGCAAGGTGACGGCGAAACTGCAGGCACTCTTCCTGCGCGCCAACGCCGAGATCCAACGGCAGAAACCTGACCTCGCCATCGAGATACTCAAAGAAGGCTATCGGTGGAACCGCTGGGCGTTCCTCGTCAAATCGCAGATAGACAGCCAGATAGGCGTCATTCTCTATTCGCTCAAGAAGTTCGGCGAGGCCTACAAGTACCTCCAGCATGCCAATCCGCGGCTCTACCTCGCCTACTGTCTGCTGGTCATCGGTCACCTCAAGAACGGCAAGCGCAAAGAGGCGCTCGAGGCGATGCAGCTGCTCATGCGCTTCAACAAGAAGGAGGCCTTCGTCTTCTCGCTGTGCGCCTATCTCTACGAGAACGAACTCGATGACCGCGAACAGGCGATCGCCGTCATCAAGCGCGGACTCAAGTCGCTTCCCAACAACCAGAATCTCAACGAGCACCTTCTCGCGCTCCAGAACAAGGCCCCGTTCAAGATGGAGAAATACGGCGAAATATGGTACCAGATGCTCCTTGACCGCAAGGCGCTGTCGCGGCTCCAGCAGAAGATGGTCAAGGACCAACAACGCCGTATGCGGGTCGGCGGCATCGTGCGCTGATCCCGGCGAACCGCTCTAGAACCATTCGGAGAACGGCATGGCGGCGCGCCTCATCTTCGGCATAGAGACGAGCTGCGACGACACCTCGGCGGCGGTGGTGGATGAGAATTTCCGCGTGCGTGCGGTCCGGACGGTGTCGCAGACGAGCGTCCATGCCCTTTTCGGCGGGGTCATTCCCGAGATAGCGGCGCGCAACCATATCGCATGGATATTCCCGACGATAGACAAGGTCATCGCCGAAAGCGGCGTCGCCCCAGCTGACTTTTCGGCGATAGCGGTGACCAACTATCCGGGGCTTTTGGGGTCGTTGCTGGTTGGAGTGGGGGCCGCGAAAGGGCTCTCGATCGGGTGGGGAAAACCGATCATCGCGGTCAACCATCTCAAGGCGCATGTCTATAGCGCTTTTCTGAACCGTGAGGATCGGCCGAGGCCGCCATACCTTGCGCTCGTCGTATCGGGCGGGCATACGACGCTGATGGCGGTCGGGGAGGAGAGTCGTGTCACGGTGCTCGCCGAAACGATGGATGACGCGGCGGGCGAGGCATACGACA
>CAYNMQ010000232.1:0-381 GCA_964398245.1 uncultured Spirochaetales bacterium
GCATTGGATTTTCTGGCGGGGAAATGGCATATCAACGGAGGGTTAGAAAGTATGGCTCTTGACGTCGCGATAGAAGAGAGAGAAGGGGGTGTCGTTGTCGTCGCTCCGCGCGGCTCGATCGACTCTGAAACCTACACGGTGCTCGACAAGGCTCTGGGCCCGGTGCTGGCCGGTCCGGCCAAGACCGTCGTGCTCAACATGGAGGAGGTGGAGTATATCAGCAGCGCCGGCGTGGGCGTCATCTTCAAGGTCAGGCGGGCGCTTGCTGACAAGGACGGCAGGCTGCTCAGGGTACACCACACGCCGAGTAGAAAGACGGTGTTTGCGATCATCCAGGAGCTGCCGGCGCAGGGGGGTGTAGCGGGGATCGCGGAGCTGGAG
>CAYNMQ010000232.1:391-3159 GCA_964398245.1 uncultured Spirochaetales bacterium
AGGCCCAGTCGCGCAGCTCGACGAAGGACCAAACGGTCCGCCGACCGAGCCGAACAGGAAGCGGCCCAAGGCGGCCGCTCGAATGCAACTACCAAAGGAAGCCGCGACAGCTGCCAAGAAGACGGGCGGCCTCCGCGGCGGAGTGGGGGCTCGCGGGCAGCGAGGAGCTGGATGCCTAGCTCGCTGAGATTCAGCGGAAGGTCTGAGCGATTACCGAAGGCGAGAGGGAACGCTTTTTCGGGCATGGACACCGACACGGCAGATAGTTGACCTATGGCGTAGGGTTGAGGTATATTATCTGATATTGAATCTGCGGGAGGACGGCGAATGCAGGTGCTTCCCGAAGTATACAGCACCGTGCAATGGAGCTATGGCACTTTGGGATCGGTCCGCTCCTCTGTAACGATAGGGACGGATACGGTGTACGTCGGCTCCGATGACGGTCGGCTGTACGTTATCACAAATCCGACGGCGACGCCGACAGTGACGCCGACCGTTCCAACGGAGACGCCGACGGAGACGCCGACAGTGACGCCGACCGTTCCGACGGCGACGCCGACAAACACGCCGACGATAACACCCACGGTGCCGACACCGACGGTGACGCCGACAGCGACGCCCACATGGACGCCGACAGCGACGCCGACCCGCACACCGACGCGGACGCCGACGGCGACGCCGACGACGAGTCCGACGGTCACGCCCACGATCTACGTATCGCCGACCCCAAGGCCGACGCCGGGGCCAGGCGTCATCGTGATCGTGAGCGGAAGCGAGTTCACCGCGGGGCAGCCGATATCCGTAAGGGTGCGTGTCGAGATATCCATTTGGACGCCGTTCGACGCCTACCTCATCGCCGATACCCCCCGCGGCATCTACACCCTCCATCTCAACGGGCGTATCGCGGGGGGGATTGCTCCCATTGCGAGAAATGTCAAGCGGGTCAATGCCGTCTACGAGAAGACGGTGCTGGACAACTTCCGCGTTCCTCAGGGATTGAAGGGCACCGTCACCTTCTACCTTGTCACCGTCAATGCGGGCAAGATGCCGCCCGTATCGAGCCTGTCGCAACTGACGCCCCGCACCCCCTTCGTCATTACTCTCGATAAGAAGGCGGCGGTGATACGGTAAACCGTCTTATTGGTGATCGCGCATGGAGTCGTAAGGGAATGCAGACAAGACGATATGCGATCTGCATCGCGATGCTTGTTCTCCTCGCCGATGCCTTGGCGATCGCGGCGGATCCCCAGAAGGGCATTCTCCCGTTCACCTCGGACGAATCGCTTGATGCGGTGAGGGAGAAGATCAGGCACAATGGTTACCAGTTTACGGTCGGCCACAACTGGGTGGTGGACATGCCGCCGGAGATGAAGAGGGAGTTCTTCAGCCGGGGCCGCAGGCGCGCGGCGGCGCTCGAATCGGCCTTGGCCTCCGCGGATATCGGCCCCCTCGCCGATCACCTCGGGGAGCCGCTCCCCGCGAGCTTCGACTGGCGCGCGCACGAGGGCCGATCCTACATCGGGCCGATCAGGGACCAGGGCAACTGCGGTTCCTGCTACGCCTTCGCGGCCTGCGCGGCCGCGGAGGGCACGTACAACTGGGCGAAAGGGCTCTTCGATGCTGCGTGCGTGGACTTCTCGGAGTCGTTCATCATCTGGTGCCTCGGCGGTCTCGAGGAGTACGAGGAGAACTTCTACGGCTGCGACGGCGCGGATTATTCCTACAGTGAGCTCGAGGCGCTCGTCGAGGAGGGTGTCTGTCTTGAGAGCGCGTATCCCTATACCATCGTTGAACCGGCGTCCTGCACCCACTGGAATGACCCGCGGACCCAGTTCACCACCTGGCAAAGAGTGCCCTGCGGCGACATCGAGGCGATCAAGACCGCAATCATGACCTACGGGCCGGTGGACGCCGCCGTTCTCGCAGACCAGACGGCGTTCATGGGCTACTCGGGGGGCATTTACGAGGACGCGCTGACCGATTGCCCGGGGGTCCCGTGCGAATATACCGAAACTGACCACTGCATCGCCCTCGTGGGCTGGGACGACAGCGGCGACCCGGAGAAGAACGGCTATTGGATACTGCGCAACAGCTGGGGCACGACCTGGGGGGAGAGCGGCTACATGAGGATCAAGTACCGCGCGGCGCGTGTCTCCTGCGAGGTCGCCTACCTCGTCTACGGCGCGCCGCAGCCGACGCCGACTCCGCGGCCGGTGACACCCACGCCCACGCCGGTGCCGGCGCCTCCGGGCCTTATTGTAACGCTCAACCAGTCGGCTTATATGCCAGGCGATACGCTCAGCGTCAGTGTATCCTTCCAGAGGGCGGACGTCGACTGGGACGGCTACCTCCTCTTCTCGGGTCCTTCAGGGTACCATTCGATACTGAGGGGAGGCCTGGTCAGGGGCGTTTGGCCGATCGTGGTCAACGCCATGGAGCGGCCCTGGCCATGCTCCGCCCGTGTCTTCTCGCTGCAGGTCCCCTACGGCGTCCAGGGCCGCTACGAGTGCATCGGGGCGATCCTTCCCACCGGATACGCGCCGACCATGGACAACGCCCGCGGCCGCTGGGGACAGCTCGGGAAGGCCTCGTTCGAGGTCCTGCAGTATAGAGAACGCTGATCCACAAGGACGGATTGATCCCGCAGGGAAAGGAGGATGGGCATCGCATGAGACGGACAACCGCAGTGACGCTCCTGCTCAGCGCAGCCGTCGTCCTCTCGGCTGCGGTGCGCGCAGCGGAGGGGACGGATGTCATCTCCTACAGGG
>CAYNMQ010000233.1:0-3132 GCA_964398245.1 uncultured Spirochaetales bacterium
CTTCCCGTCGTAGTTCTCGATGAGGCGCGGTTTCACATTTGCGCCCGGCATGTCGGGGCTCGTGGCCATGTGCGCGATGAAGCCGATCGTCGGGACCTTCTTCTTCGTGTTCGCCGGCAGTTCGGCCATCACATAGCCGTATTCGTCGAGCGAGACATTCTTAAGGCCCATCTCTTCCAACTCTTTCTTGAGGAGCCGCGCGAGATCGAGCTGTTTGGCCGACGACGGGAAACTCTCCGAGCTCTCGTCCGACTGGGTGTCGATCGCGACATAACGAAGAAACTTCTCAAGGACCGTGCTTTTCATGAACGCCTCCGTGCGGTTGTTCTTTCGACCGTTCCACCCTACCCGCTGGCACATGCGAAGTCAAGGAAGCGCGTTCCCCGATTTGACGAAGCGCGATAGCCGGTTATACTGAAGCGTTCCATGTCGCGATTCACCACGACAGGAGGCCCGATGTTCCTCTTCCTCTGCGGCGGCGCGCTTGCGCTCTTCCTTGCGGTCGCGCTCTGCGTCAAGCCGGGCAAGCACCGCACCGAACGGCTGCTCGCGTTCCTCCTTTTCTACCTCACGCTCGACCTTCTTCTTCAGGGATACCGGGCCGGCCTCCTCTACCGTTCCTTCCCGCATCTTCTCGGCATCGACCTTTCGCTCCCCTTTCTCTACGGCCCCCTGCTCTACCTTCTCGCCATGGCGGCCGCCGGACGCCCCGTTGCTGCGCCACGGATGCTTCCTCATTTCGTCCCCTTCTTCGCGCACCTTGCGTTCCTCGTTCCTTTCCACATCAAGAACGGCGCCACCAAGATATTCCTCGAAGAGCAGTTCATCCCCGGCATCGCGAGCATCGAGCCGGCGCCGCGTCTCTTCTTCATCCTCAAGACGCTCTCGCTCCTTTTCTACCTCATCGCCGCGTTCGCCGTGACGGCGCGCTATGAACGGCTCATCCGCGAGTTCTTCTCCGAGGTGAGCCTCTATCAGCTCACCGGCCTGCGCCTGCTGCTCCTCGTCGCGTCGGCGCAACTGCTCTCGCTTCTCGGCGCCGCGGCGACCTATTTCGTGATACAGCCCGCCTTCGTGCGTCCCGATCTCCCCGCCGGCTACTATCTGGGACACTTCGTTCTCGCCGTTCTCATCGGCATCCAACTCATCAGGACGCCCGACCTCTGGCGACATCTCCCCGACATCGAACGCCTGCTCGAACCGGAATCGCCCGCCGGCGCTCCGTCGGAAGAGGCCGACAAGTACGCCAAGACGCGGCTCGATCCCGCGGTCGCCGCCGAGTACCGCGACCGGCTCCTCGCCTGCATGGCGGCCGACCGGCCGTTCCGCGACCCGCTTCTCACGCTCCCGCAACTCGCCAAACAGATCGGCATCGCGCCGCATCACCTCTCGCAGGTCATCAACGGCCTGCTCGGGATGAATTTCTACACCTTCGTGAACCGCCACCGCATCGAGTATGCGAAGAAACTGCTCGCCGAAGGAGCCGACAACATCCTCGCGGTCGCCTACGAATGCGGGTTCAATGCGAAATCGGCGTTCAACACCCATTTCCGGAAGCACGCCGGCATGACGCCGAGCGCGTTCCGCAAGGCTAATTCACCGCGTTCTTGAAGACGAACGGATAGTTGACGACGACGGTGCCGCCACCTTTCGGCGCCGGGAAGCGTATCTTCTTGACGGCATTAGCCACACATTCTTCGACCACGGGGCTCCCGATCGTCGAGCGTCCCTCGACGCTCTGCGAGGTGGCCACCTGCCCCGTCTTGGCGATGACGAAGTGGATGAGCACCTTGCCGAACATCGTCGGGTTCTTGGGCAGTTCCTTCTCGTAGCACCAGCGTATCTGCGCAAGGTGCCGTTTGATGTAGGCGTCGACCACCGCCCGGTCGAGCGCCCCCATAACGACCGCCCCGCCGCCGCCCGCCGTTATCTGCGAGAGCTCCTTTCCGTCGCCGATGCGCCCCCTGTCCATGCCGTAACCGATGGTCCCGCCGATGCCGCCCTTTCCGCGCGTCGCAAGGCCGCCGATGGAGAGGGCGTTCCCGCCGCCGCCGGGGCCGAAGCCGCGGAGGCCGAGACCGCCGCTCCCGAACTGGTCGACCCCCTGCAGACCGGTGACCATGCCGAGCGTCTTCTCGAGTCCCGCGCCGAGTCCGCCGCAGCCGAAGACGCGGTCGAAACTCTGCGCCCCCGCCGAAAGCGCCCCCATGATGCCCGAACTGACGGCCACCTTTTCGTCCACCGTTCTACGCGCCGAGCCTTGCGCGTTCATGACGCGGCTCTTCTGGTCTCCGACGCGCCCCTCCTCGCCGAGCGACTTGCGCGCCTGCGCCGCATCGGGAAGGCCGTCCATCTTCTTCTTGAGTATCACCTTCTTCACCGGTTCCGGCTTCTCGACCGCGATGTCCTCCGGCGACGGCAGTCGGATGACGCCGTGTCCCGGATCGTGGACGATGAGGTAATCCACCTCTATCGGCGGCGTCTCGATGATGGCGTTAACAAGGAGAAGCCCCGCCGCGAAGACGAGCGCGAACAGCGCGGCGAGCGAGTGGTCGAACTCTTCCCAGAACGGCGCCGGCCGCACCTTCTCGCGCGCGGTCATCCGCACCGCGACCGTGACCGGCCCGAACGAAAGGATCGCGCCGCCACCCCGGTCGAGCGGGATCTCACCGCCGCGCCGCACCACCTCCTCGACGCTCACCACACCATCAGGGAGAAAGGCCTGCACCCTCATCCGCGGGGTAAGATGAAGCACTGCGCCTCCCTCGCCGACCGTCACGAGCCGGTGCGCCGATTCATCGAAGAACGACTCGTCCACCGTGATGTCGGCCTCGTCGCCATAGCCGACCGTCACCGCGTCGCGCACCGCGATGACATCGGCGAGCCTCCCCTGCCAGATGACCCGGACTTCCGGGTAGCATCGCCCCTCGCCCGCCGCCGCATCGCGCAGATCCGGCACGAGCGGAAGGTCGTAGAGGAGCCGTTTTCTCACCTTCTCTTTCGCGTTCATGACACCCTCCTTCGGTTGGTGTTCCGGTTGCCACGGACCTTCGTCCTCACAACTCCAGCATGACGCATTTCCGAATAGAATTCGTCCGTTACGCGAAGGGAGAACGAAGGTCCGTGGCAACC
>CAYNMQ010000234.1:0-3131 GCA_964398245.1 uncultured Spirochaetales bacterium
CCACTGCATTCGCTCATTTCACCATCGGTAACCTCGTCATGTGGCTCGTCGCCTTCTTTTTCCTCTTTCTCGCCATCGCGAAGGATTACGAGCCGCTTCTCCTTGTGCCGATAGGCTTTGGTATCCTCATCGGCAACATTCCGACGGCGGCAGGGGTGCAGATCGGCGTCTACGATCCCGGTTCGGTGCTCAACTATCTCTACTTCGGCGTTCTGAAAGGTATCTATCCGCCGCTCATCTTCCTCGGCATCGGCGCGATGACCGACTTTTCCTATATGATATCGAATCCCAAACTGATACTGCTCGGCGGCGGCGCCCAACTGGGTATCTTTATGGCGTTTCTCATAGCCATTGCGCTCGGGTTCAACCTGCAGGAGGCGGCATCGATCGGCATCATCGGTGGCGCCGATGGCCCCACGGCTATCTTCATTACGGGCATGATGGCCCCTTACCTTCTCGGTGCGATCGCGATAGCCGCCTACTCCTACATGGCGCTCGTGCCGGTCATCCAGCCGCCGGTCATCAAGTTGCTCACCACGAAGAAGGAGCGCCTCATCCGCATGAAGCCGCCGCGGCAGGTCTCGCGCCGCGAGAAGATATTCTTCCCGGTCGTCGCGTTCGCCATCTGTGCGAGCATCGCACCGGGCGGCCTGCCGCTCATCGGTATGCTGCTTCTCGGTAACATCCTCAAGGAATCGGGGGTGACCGACCGCCTCGCCAAGACCGCCTCGTCGGCGCTCGTGGATATCGTCACGATACTCATTGGAGTCACGGTCGGCGCCTCGACGAGCGCGCAGACATTCCTGACACCCGCGTCGGTCATGATCTTCGGGCTCGGTGCTCTCTCGTTCATGTTCTCGACGGCGGGGGGCATTCTCATTGCGAAGTTCATCAACCTGTTCCTGAAAGAGGGGGACAAGATAAATCCCATCATCGGTTGTGCCGGCGTTTCGGCGGTCCCCGACAGCGCACGGGTCGCCCAGATGGTCGGACGGCAGGCCGATCCGGAGAACCATCTCCTCATGCACGCGATGGCCCCTAATGTCGCCGGCGTCATCGGATCGGCGATCGCGGCGGGTATCCTGCTCGGCATCATTCCCCACTAAGTTCTCCGACCGTTTCCTGAAAAGTTGTGTTTGGGGCGTTTTGCCTTACACTAGGTGGTGGAGTAGGGGTGTGCTGATGCGCATATCAGGAAAATCACTTTCAACGGTGCTCTTCGTCCTTTTCTGGTGGAGTGTCGCTCCCCTTTTCGCAAATGACGAAGATGCGGCAAAAAACCTTAGAGTCGGTATCTATGAGAACCGTCCCAAGATTTATACGGATGAACAAAAGCGCCCCGCCGGCATTTTCATCGATATCTTTGAGGAGATTGCCCGACAGGAGAACTGGAAACCGGTCTATGTGTGGTGCGAGTGGGGGCAGTGTCTCGATCTTTTGCAGACAGGAGGGATCGATGTCCTTCCCGATGTCGCTTACTCGGTGGAGCGCGACGAGGTGTTCGACTTTCATGCCGAACCGGTGCTCAGCAGTTGGTCGGCGCTCTATGCGAAGGATTGGCATCTCTTTCGAAGTTTGAACGATATCAATGGTCACCGCCTCGCCGTCCTCAAGGGATCGGTGCAGTATGCCGAGTTGCGGAAGATAGTCTCCGGATTCGGCTTTTCGGTGTCGTTTGTCGAGGTCGATTCCTTTGACGAGGCATACCGCGCCGTTCTGGAGAGGCGTGCCGATGCGGTGGTCGTCAACCATCTTTCGGGCGACTATTTCAGCCGCATGTACGGTCTGGAGAAGACGCCGGTGGTGTTCAATCCGGTCAACCTCTACTTCGCGGTGCCGCAGGGGAAGCACGGTAACCTGCTTGAGGCGTTCGATCGGCACCTCAGAAATATGAAAGGAGAAACGAGGTCGGTCTACTATCGGGCGGTTCAGCGCTGGATGGAGCCGCCGGTGAAGGAAGTGTTGCCACGATGGTTTTTGTGGGTGTTAGGCGGCATTGCGCTCATCGTGGCGATGCTCGGTTCCTATTTTCTTCTCTTGCGGTGGCACCTGAAAAAACAGGCGCGGCGGCTTGCTGAGGCGGCCGAGAAACTAAGCCAGTCGCAGAAAATGGAGGCGGTAGGTCGTCTTGCCGGCGGTATCGCGCATGACTTCAACAATATGCTCACCGTCATCAGCGGCTACAGCGAGATGTTGCTCTCCACAACGCCGCTCGACAGTCCCGCGCGCAAGCCGCTCGAGGAAATACTGGATGCGGCACGGCGTTCTGCCGAGATCACCCGTCAACTGCTCGCCTTTGCCAGAAAGCAACCGGTTCGTCCGCAGCCGCTCGATCTCAACGAGGTCGTTGGAAAGTCTCACCGTCTACTCGAGCGTCTCCTCGGAGAGCATATCGCTTTACAGATACGGCCCAGCACCGCTCTCTGGCCGGTCCTTCTTGACGCGGGACAGGCGTCGCAGATCCTTGTCAACCTCTGCATCAATGCGCGCGATGCGATGCCCGATGGCGGTGAGATAACGATAGAAACGGCGAACTGCTCGTTCGGCGAAAAAGATGAAACAAGGCCGCCGAATCTTCCTGCCGGAAACTATGTGACGCTCTCGGTGCGAGACACCGGTCGGGGCATGGGCGCTGAAACGATAGCGCATATTTTCGAGCCGTTTTATACGACCAAAGAATTGGGTAAAGGTACCGGTCTTGGGCTTGCCACCGTCTATGGCATCGTCACGCAGAACGGAGGAGAGATCGCGGTGGAGAGTGGTCCGGGAAAAGGCTCGATCTTTCGCATCTATTTGCCGCGGCACCGAGGGGATGCGCTGACACCGGCGAGCGTCGAGGAATCCCCTTCGTTTGAACGAGGTGCCGGCGAAATAGTGCTGGTCATAGAAGATGACGAGACGATACGCCGCCTCGTGTGCACGATGCTCGACCAACTGGGGTACCGGGCGATCGAGGCGGCAGGTCCCGATACAGCGATGCGGCTTATGAAAGAGTACGGCACGGCGGTGGCGCTTCTTCTTACCGATGTCGTCATGCCCGGCATGAACGGACGCGCCCTTGCCCGACTTCTCATGACCGACACCCCCGCTCTCAAGGTGCTCTTCATGTCGCTGTATACCTCCGATGTCAT
>CAYNMQ010000235.1:0-3110 GCA_964398245.1 uncultured Spirochaetales bacterium
GCCTTCTTCATCTGTGTGACGCAGGAAGAGGCGGCGGCGGCCGAAGAGGGGAAACTCGCCTACTTCGAGCACTGCCTCACCAACGAAGAGGAGATGGAAGCCCTCTACACCGAGGAGTACGGCCGTGACACATGGAAGGGCGACCGCTACGATTGCAAGGTGCTCAAGAAGGACGAGACCTGCCCCGCCGGCTATGTCGAGGCGAAGGCGGCCTGCGAGCTCACCGATCAGCGCTCCTGCCGGTTCTACGACGCCGGTGCCGGCCTGCCGAAACTGCGTCATAAGTACTACAACGGTGACATCCGCGTCGCGCTCATCAACTGGGTCGATCAGCCGACCGAATACGGCATCCTCGGCGTGTCGCAGTGGAATGTGAACCCCGAGACCGGCCAGACATTCGGCGCCGGTTCGAACATCGCCGGCTCGGTGCTCCAGTGGGTCATGAACCGCACCGTGGAGCTCGCCCGCATCCTCATCAGCGAGGATGACCCGGCGGCGTGGGACTGGGAAGAGCTTACCAATCCTCCCTCCTACAGCGATCGCCCGAAGGTGATATTCTCCGGCAATCCGGACCAGATGAAACCCTATGTCGCCAAAACCGCTCAGCCGGCGGTGAAGAAGAACGACCTTCTTGACCCGGCGCTCGACATCGCCCAGCAACAGGACAAGATCAAGGCGATCCTCAACAAGGTGGCGGCTAAACAGCAGAACTACAACCGCTTCGATCCCGCCAAGCTTATCGGGACCAAGTGGGAGACCGAGATGGTTCCCTACTCGATGCGGACCGCCATGTTCCCGTGGACCGAGAGCTCGACCGGCTCATGGGATTACGCCGAGGGCGAACGCGGCATTCTTCGTCGCTTTGTCTCCGGTCCCGAGGCGTTCAACATCGAGATGCTCAAGTATCTCGAGGGAATGAAGCTCGACTTCTATATGGACGAGACCTTCCTTGACGGCGCCAACAGCCAGTCCCTCTCGGAGAAGCCGACCGCGCGCCGCAAGACGTATCCCAAGTGGAATGGTGCCGACAAGGAAAAGTATGTCGAGGCCTTCACGCGCGCCATCTACGACGAGCTCGAACCGCTCACCTACAAGGGTGTCGCCCAGCACGAGATGGGACACAGCGTCGGCCTGCGCCACAACTTCAGCGGTTCCGCCGACCAGATGAACTACCTCGACGACTACTATGCCACCGAGAACTATCCGACCCTCGTCGGGAAGATAAAGGAGCGGGTGCAGGAACTCTACGACCAAGGGGTCGATCCGGCGCTCATGGGCGGCGACATCTACGACCTCAAGCGCTCCTTCGAGTCGAAGATGAACTACTACACCTACACCTCGTTCATGGACTACCAGCGCGAGGCGTACATCCACGCGGTCGGTCTCGGCAAATACGACTACGCGGCGCTCAAGTTCGCCTACGGCCGCTCGGTCGAGCAGTACAAGACGGATGGCGACGGCTTCGTCGAGATGGACACCACCAACCCGATCCGCGACCCGCGTTACCCCTTCCCGGTGCTTTTGAACAGGCCGTTCATAGACAGCGCCACCGGAGAACTGATCCCGGCCACCGGGCCCAAGGAGACCATCAGATACACCGACGCCGAGAAAGGCGCGGTGATGCGCGTGGTGCCGGCGGTCGCGCGCGATGACCTCGGCTTCCCGGTGAAGGACAACGAGAACGAGGTCTACAAGCCGGCGAACATCAAGTACTTCGTCAACGACGGAAGTCTCCACAAGTACTTCTTCTTCTCCGACGAGATGCAGACCGACGAGCCGATGAACAAGGTCTTCGACGGCGGCTACTCCGGCGCCGACTCGGTCCGCTTCATGGCCAACACCGAGCAGTCGTTCTACTTCACCCGCTTCTTCAAGCGCGGCAACCCGAAGTTCCGCGAGTTCCGCGGCCGCACCAGGTACAAGATGATACTCGACACCCTGCTCGACAAGTACAAGTATGTCCACTACCTGCTCGACCTCAACTACAACGCCCTCCGCGGCGGCTGGTTCGGCCATGTGGTCCAGCTGTGGGATACGGAGGACGGCTGTGGCAACATCCAGTATCCGCTTGCGTGGGACCTTGGCGGCCAGAAGATCTCCATTCCCGACCAGCTGTGCAAGGACTATCAGAAAGGCATCCGCGGCATCGAGTACTGGATAGACGAGAACGGCGACCTGCAGACGCTCACTCCGTTCGGCCCGGGCGACTACATCGTCGCCGGCATGCTCGGCGTGAACTACTTCATGAACGATGTCCTCTATCGTCCCGACGCCAACGAGTATCTTCACATGACATCTGATGACGACTACGATGCGCTCATGCCGCTCAAACTGGAAACGGGACAGGACGGCTACTGGGTCTCGAATCCCTATGTCATAGACGGAGAGACCATCGAGAACGGCGCGGTCAACATCGGCATCTCGTCCGACGATCTCATGTATGTGAGCCCGGTGTACGGCCGTTATCACCGTAACCACTACGATATTCAGGACGACCCGGCGACCTATTACGACAAGGTCATCCGCCGCGGGTTCTCCGAGGAGAAGGCGGTCGCCATCTTCGCCATCTCGAACCAAGGCTGGCTTTCGGGCAAGTATCAGCGCGAGAGCATGGCCAACGGCCTCGGCCAGCTCGCCGATGGCGTGAACAACCTCATCTTCGCGATGTTCAGCGACATCGCGAACGAGGACTGGCTTATCTCCTTCTCGCCGTACTGCGTCAAGAAGGGGACCAACCAGCTCGTCAAGATCGAGACGCCCATCACGACCTACCTCTACTTCCGCGGCGAGCCGCCGCTCCACAGCCCCGACGGCAGCGCCCGTTCCCCCTATTTCGCCCGCGATCTGCCGAAGAACCTCTGCGCCGCGGCCAAGGACCCGTGCAAGCCCACCTTCCTCGGCTGGAGCACGCCCGACGTGCCGAGCGTCGTGCGCCAGGCGGTCGCGCTGTACGACCAGGGAGCCGACGGCCTGACCTTCTGGGACGGCAACTCCGGCGATAGCAACGCTGCGCGCTGGTGTACGCTCACCCGTCTGGGCAACGTCGAGGATGCACGCCGCATGAGCGAGGACGGCGCGCCCGCGCCGGTGTGGCTGCGTGTGCATCGCCT
>CAYNMQ010000236.1:0-1319 GCA_964398245.1 uncultured Spirochaetales bacterium
CTTCGACATCACCTATGCGAAGAAACTCGGCATACAGGTCGAGTCGCTCATCGTTTCGCAACCCGACTTCGGCGAACAGGCGCTCGAGATCGCCGAGACGCTCGTCCGCAGCAACGCGGTGGATGTCGTGGTCATAGATTCGGTCGCGGCGCTCGTGCCGCGTTCCGAGATCGAGGGCGAGATGGGCGACAGTCAGGTCGGCGTTCAGGCGCGGCTCATGTCGCAGGCGCTCCGGAAGTTGACCGGTGCCGTCTCGAAATCCAAGACCTGCCTCATCTTCATCAACCAGCTCCGCATGAAGATCGGGGTCATGTTCGGCAACCCCGAGACGACGACCGGCGGCAACGCGCTCAAGTTCTACGCCTCGGTCCGGCTCGATGTGCGCCGCATCGCCAACATAAAGGAGGGAGAGGAAGTGGTCGGTTCGCAGGTCAAGGTGAAGGTGATAAAGAACAAGATGTTCCCGCCGTTCCGCGAAGCGCAGTTCGACATCCTCTTCGGCAGGGGGATAGACCGGCTCGGCGATCTCATCGGTCAGGCGGAGCGCGATGGCATCGTTCAAAAGTCGGGCAGTTGGTACTCCTACGGCAGCGAGCGTCTCGGGCAGGGCATCGGCAATGTCGCGCAGGCGCTCCGCGAAAAACCGGCGCTCATCAAGGAGATCGTCGCGAAGGTGCGCGAGAAGCACAATCTCAAAGGCGATGGCGACACCCCCGACGAGGCCGCCGCGCCGACGAAGGAGGAGAAGAGCGAGCCGGCGAAGGGGAAAAAGAAGGGGGGAGGCGAGTAAGAGATGACGACCGAAGCGGCGAAGATAAAGGAGATCCTTGCCCTTGCCGCGAAGATCGCGGCGAGCGACATCCACATCAAGACCTTCTCGCCGCCGGTGTTCCGCATCAACGGCAACCTCGTGAAGGTCGAGGAGTTCGGCGCGCTCAAGCCGGAACACATCGAGATCATCCTCGCCGAGGTGCTCAACGAAGAACAGCGCGGATTCTTCAAAGAGAACAATGAGATAGACCTCGCCTACAGCCTTGCCGGCGTTGGCCGCTTCCGCGTGAATGTGTTTCGTCAGCGCGGCAGCATCGGCATGGTCTTCCGCATCATCCCCTTCTCGGTCAAATCGCTCGATGAACTGCTGTTGCCCGCCATTCTCAAGAAGGTGGCGCTTCAGCGGCGCGGCATGGTGCTCGTGACCGGCACCACCGGATCGGGCAAGTCAACGACGCTCGCCGCGATGATCGAGCACATCAACCGAAACCTCGGGCGGCACAGCCTCACGGCCGCGGCGCCGGTCGATTTCGACTTCCGCGCCCAGG
>CAYNMQ010000236.1:1329-3081 GCA_964398245.1 uncultured Spirochaetales bacterium
CCAGCACAGCCCCGCGACTCGCCCCTGCCATGTGGTCACGCTCGAAGACCCCATCGAGTCCCTGATACGCGACAAGAAGTCCATCATCAATCAGCGCGAGGTCGGCATAGACACCAAGAGTTTCACGCGGGCGCTTCGCTCGGCGCTCCGCGAGGATCCCGATGTCATCATGGTCGGCGAGATGCGCGACCTCGAGACGATGGAGATCGCGCTGACCGCCGCCGAGACGGGGCACCTCGGCCTCTCGACGCTCCATACGCTCAACGCCGCCGAGACGATAAACCGCGTCGTCGGCGCTTTCCCGGTCCACCAACAGCCGCAGATCCGCCAACAGCTCGCCTCGGTGCTCACCGCCGCCGTCTCCCAACGCCTCCTCAAGAACAAGGACGGCCGGGGGCGCGTGCCGGCGGTGGAGGTGCTCCTCAATACGCAGCTGGTCAAAGAGATCATCCTCGACCCGCCGCGGCTCAAGGAGCTGTCGGGCGTCATCGAGCGGAGCCACACCAACTACGGGATGCAGTCGTTCGACCAGTCCATCTATCAACTCTTCCGCGATGGTCACATCACCCAGAAAGAGGCGCTCGACAACGCCACCTCGCCCGACGACCTCGTTCTCCGCATGAAGGGGGTCGCGATATCGGGCGACGGCGACTGGAGCGCCTTCGACGACAAAGGGAACCAATTCGGCCAAAAGGTCGAAAAGAATCCCGCCGCCGCGGGCAAGGGCATTTCCGACGATGACTTCGAGATCGGATAAACGAAACACCGATCCCTGCCTGCAAACGGCATTGCGTCTTCTTGCGCGCCGCGACCATTTTTCGACCGAACTCTCGCGGAAACTGAAAGAAAAAGGCTTCTCCGCGCAAGAGATCTCCGCGACGATCGAGCGGCTCCGGAAGATGCGCTACCTCGACGACCGGCGCGCCCTCACCGCATACGCCGAGGAGATGAAGCGGCACCGGAAGGGATTTCTCTTCTTTCTCAAGAAACTTATGGAAAGAGGAGCGCGCGGCTTTTTCAGCGACGGCGATCTGCGCGCCGCCTACCCGCTTGAAGAGGAACGGCAAGTCGCTCGGGAACTCGCCCGGAAAATGCGTTGGGACGAGGAGGAACGCCGTCTGAGGCTCCACAGCCGCGGATTCTCGGCGGAAGCGGCCGGCGTGCCAAGGGACGATCCATGAAAATCTCTCATTTTCCCCTTGTGTATCGCAACAATTTGTTTATACTGATGTCTTGGATGCGCAGCGACAGGAGGTGACCTCATGCGTTCAGCGACGGTGGCCATTACCTTCATAGGGATTCTTTTCTTCGCCGCCTGTGGGAACACATCTCGGAACATCGCGCCGAAGGATGGCGATGCCCCGATCGGCGGCGACGAGATAGCGACCGACGGCGACAACCTCCTCACCGACGAGCCAACGGGCGACGAAATAACCTCTCCCGATGAAAACGACGAAGGCGTACCGAAGGATGATGCTGTTTTCGTCGAAAACGACATCTTCGTCGGCGATGATGGCGCGATCGTCCCCGACAAGGACACGGCGGTGACCCCCGATGAAACTCAGCCTGACGAAGCAACATCCGACGATACGGACACCGATTCGACTCTACCCGACGAGACGCTTCCCGACAACGACACCTTCGTCGGCTTCTGCGGCGACGGCATCACGAGCGGCGCCGAGGCATGCGACGCCGGGGAGAACAACGGTACCTATGGCCACTGGAAAAGAGACTGCACCGGCATTGGCCCTC